>CAYGHT010000026.1:248-8855 GCA_964349755.1 uncultured bacterium | reverse complement strand
CCCCCAAGCAGATCCCCGAAATTTACCTCGGACTTCCCCCTTTTGGAGCCGCAGAAGACAGTTTCGGACGAGCCGGAGGGCGATGGCGCACCCCCCTCACAAATCGGCATTTAAACCTCGCTCTGGAAGTATTGCAGACCCTAGAAGGATCTCCCTGGAAAGAGGGGCTTCGGATTCAGCGCCTCGATGTCTCCAATGCATTTGCCCCATCGCTCGGCCGCCGTGAAATTGTCCTCTTCACCGAAGAGGAGATTTTGGTAGAGAGCAAGCAGTTTGTGTTTCCCAAAGTACTCCGCCTCTCGCCCAAAGAATACGCCCAGCAGCTCCAAAACTTCTTTTCCTTACGCAAAACCATGGCCGACGATTATCGCCGCCAGCTCGCGAGCTTCGAAACAGGTGGCAAATTTTCCCCTCGGATTGTCGATTTGCGCATCTCCCAGCTCGCGTTCATCGAAAACAGCCGCATGGAGTGAAATTCGTGCCCGTGCCGGTGCCCGAAGGATCTGCTCGCAACAACCATTTTTAGTCCTTCGGGCACGCTGTCTTTTGCTTCCTTGGCTCTAAAAGCTCAATTGCGATACACTTTGATGAAAAGGGAATCTCGAGGCTTATGGAAGAATTTGTTGCATATCTCGTTAAAAATATGGTGGGTAAGCCGGAGCTTGTCGAAGTGCGCTCCTCGGCAGAACCGAGCAGTTTAGTCATCACGATCCGCGTCGCGCCTGAAGATGTAGGCAAGGTCGTGGGTCGCAAAGGCAATGTGATCCGCTCGATTCGGACGCTTGCCGGAACCATTGGCGCTCGATTTGGGTGCCGCGTCCAATTGGATGTTGTACAACCCCAAGCTTAAGTGGAGAAAACATGCAACCCGGCATTCGAATCGAACTCGAAGAAATCGATAAAAAAATCGTCCTTCGGATCGATGGACGCCTCGACGCCTCAAGCGCCCCACAGCTAGAGCGAAAATTCACCCAACTCATCGAAGAGCACCATCTGCATCTGCTCCTCGATTTCACCCAAGTCGACTACATGAGTTCCGCAGGAATGCGGGTTCTGCTCTCAGTTGCCAAGAAACTCAAATCCAAGAAAGGGGCCCTGGTTCTTTTCTCTCTTCAAGAAGAAGTCGCTGAAATTGTCCGCCTCGCAGGCTTCGACAAGATATTGCATCTGTGCGCCAATGAAAAAGAAGCGCTCCGCTATCTCCAGTGATGAACACCGCGTTTGAAAAGGCACCTCACCCGCAGCAACAAAAGCTGGGAGACGGAGTCGATAAAAAGCGCGTCATCTTGATTGCAGGACCTACCGCTGCAGGAAAAACAGGCCTCTCGTTAAAACTGGCCCAAGCAGTCGGCGGGGAAATCATTTCCGCCGACTCCATGCAAGTGTACCGCGGCATGGACATCGGCACTGCAAAGGCCACTGCTGCTGAAAGAACCCTCATCGCCCACCACTTACTCGACATCCGCGCCATCGACGAGCCCTTCAACGTCGCAAACTTTTACGATTGCACTCAAATCGCTCTCACAGAGATCGCAGCACGAGACAACGTCCCCCTCGTCGTCGGAGGCTCCGGCTTCTACATCCACACGCTCCTCTACGGCCCACCGCCAGGCCCACCCTCAAGCCCCGACGTACGCGATCTCCTAGAGCGACAAATGCGCGAAATGGGCCCCGAGGTCCTCTACGAGCGGCTCCAACTCCTCGACCCCGAGTACGCCGCCACCATTTCCGAGCGCGACCGCCACAAAATCATTCGCGCCCTCGAAATCATCGCCATCTCCGAACAAAAAGTCAGTGATTTTGTAAAACCCGCCACCCTTCAAGACCAGCTCTACGACTTTCGGTGCTGGTTCATCTATTACCCAAGAGAAACCCTCTACCAACGCATCGACACAAGGTGCGATCAGATGATCGAGCGGGGATTGATGGATGAAGTGAAAGATCTAGACCAAAGGGGAATCCGCCTCAACTCCGCCGCCGCCCAAGCCATCGGCTACGCCCAAGCCCTGCGTTACTTAGATAGCGCTCAGACGCGCGAGGATTGGGAAGAGTTCGTGGGTAATTTCAAGAAGGCGTCGCGCCATTTCGCCAAGCGCCAGTTCACTTGGTTTAGGAAGGAGCCTCTGTTCAGATGGGTGAATCTGGAGGAGTACTCTGAAGAGAGAGTGATTGAGACTGTGCTCCAGGATTTTGAGCAGGGGTGGTAGGAGGGAGGGGGATGCGAGCGTCTTCATTTTCAGGAGGGAATTTAACGATTACGGGTTCGTCGTTGGATGAAGGTGTTTCTGAGGGGCGCTGGTCATCGAGTTTCTGAGCATCCTCAGTAGCTTGAATTACCGCACTTTTTGGAGCTTTGAAATTAAAGCATTCAGTTAGCCAAGAGTTGCCTTCAAAGCCTATTTTAGAACGAATCCATTCGAATGTTGCATAGAGTGGAACTCCTCCACGGAGTTTGCTCAGCTCCTCAGGAGAGAAGGTAGGCTCATGTCCCCTATTTTCTAGATTACGTCTTGCATTGTGGGCAATTCTGTAGCATTCAAAGGCTGCGTAAGCGAGCGCAAAGAAAGCTGGGTGAACGACGAACCCTAAAATTGCAGCAGCGACGACCATCACAACTGCTGCAACCTGGCGATACCATAATTTGTTGTCGAACTCGGTTTCCTCGGCTGAAATCGCTGAATCAACAATTTGTTTTTTCTCTGTTCGCAAATCAAGAGGCTCAGGAGAAATCCGTCTGGACAGTGGTGGCTGAACGGTGGGAGTGCTCGAGCCTGAGGAATTAGCAGAACTCGATGAACCGCTGTTAGAGGGGGAAGGTGGTGCGCCAATTTCCTGGAAGGAAGTGAAAGGTGCAGATGCTGAGCGGGATCGCTTTAGAGAAGGGATATACGTCCCATCATCTTTCGAGAGGAACCCAAGCTCCAGCATCCGCTCAGCACATGATTTAAGAGCATTGTTTGCAACAGAATTGGGCGAATTGTCGAGCGTTTTTCGAAAGTCTTCAAATGATTGAAGCTCCGTTGGGTCAACTGTGGCTTCGCTCCTCGCACGCTTTAATGCATTCCGTATGTGCACGAGAAGATGGCTAGTCTCCCCATTGCGGAGAGCATGTCCAATAAGACTTTGTGCGCCAAAAAGGTCGGCAATTTCATCAAGCGTAACAACTTGCTGAGGTGTAGCAGAGGGTGAGTTTTCAGATGATGGTTCATCGATGTCCGAACCTTCAGAAGAAGGTGTAGCGGTGCCTGAAGTTAGGCTATTTTGGGAACGATCCGCAAAACTTTCCACAGCGACTTGGCTTGTCCTTGCAGCGGCCTGTTGAGCTTCCGCATTGTCTGGGATAAGCGTGAGGGTCAAACCAGAAGCAAGACGCACTTCTTGAACTTCACGTAGTGCTGTGGTCACTGTTGTCATAATTACCCTCTATTTTAAAAATGTTGCGCTCTAATTATAGAGATAATTTGTCTTTTCCAGCAAGACTTCTCCCTACCCAGCTCAGCTCAAGCAACTTAACCCCCTACTCCAGCTCTCCCCAGCGCCTGCTTCTCCCTTCCCGCCCTCCTCCATCGCTCTCTCCGCCTAACCCCTCTGTTAGAAAAATCCCTTTGGATAAAATTAGCTGATCGGTACCATGTTTTGATGCGATTTTTATCTTTTTAAAGGCTTGTAACACATGAATTATCCCTCTGACTCCTCCCAATCTTCTGCGACACCTACCTTCGATGAGCCTGAAACGGCTCCATATAAGCGGGAGGTGAGCGCGGCGCTTCTCGACTTGGAAGCGAGGTTGGGCAAGCTGCCCTCTTCGGAGGAGAAGATTGCGTGTGGGCTCGCGTTCATGCGCTTGGCGATTTCGCAGGAAGGGGCGGCTCATTTTCGGGATTTTTGGGAGGCTCGGCGGCTTGTTTTGCCTTTGTTTAAGGCCAATGTCAATGTAGCGATCCGCTCGGCGCTTTGGAATGAATGCGTGGAGTTGACGCAGGAGGCGCGGCGGCTGAAAGAGATGCTCGAGGAGCAGAGCGCATTTGCGGTCGAGCAGATCGAACTGGCGATTGCGGGGCTTGAAAAAGAGGCGATTGGCATCGCAGAATTGGTTAAGACAGCGTCCCCAATTGAGTTTCTTTCTTCGTCGAGGACGATCGATGCGGGGGCGGAAAGCTACCAGGTGCTGCAGCGCGAATTGAGCGTGCTCAACACGCTTGCGACGCGCCTCAATGGCCTTCGCAAGGAGATCGTGAATACGGACATGCGCATTCGCTTCAAGACGAAATTCTTCAAGCGGTTGTCTACACTTGGCGATCAGATTTTTCCACGCAGAAAGACGCTCATCGACGAAATCTCTCAGATGTTTGAGCGCGATGTAAACGGCTTCATTGCGGCCCATTTTCAAAACAATCAGGCAGTGGGAGCTCCCTATTTTGTCTTGCGAGAAGAGATCAAAGCGCTTCAAGCCATGGCGAAAGTGTTCACCCTTTCGAGCGGTGCGTTCAATCGAACGCGTCTTGGCCTATCGAAGTGTTGGGATCAGGTCCGCGAGCTGGAAAAAGAGTATAAAAAAGGTCAGGAAGCCGAGCGCGAAGCGTCTGCGTCTCTTCGCGATGCATTCATTGCAAAAGTCGATGAGTTTGCAAAACTTTCCGAAGGACTGCAGCTCCTCGAAGTGGAAAGAGAAATCGACGCAATTCTCGACGAGATGGATCAGACGAATTTACACCGACAAGACTTTAAGGAGCTTCGCGCTCGCCTCTTGAAATTGCGCGCTCCCCATTTGGCTGCACAAGAAAAAAAGGCCAAAGAGCTTGAAGATGCCGAGAAAGAGGCGGTACGCGTGAAGCGCGAGGCCACCCAGTCTTTAAAAGAGCGGATCGCCCAGTGTTTGCGCGAAGGGCCTCAGATGGAGCCAAAAGTGCTCGAGAGCGCCTTGGAAACCTTCAGACAGGAAGTCAAAGAGCTAGGAGTGCCGAAGCTCGAGAATCAGCAGATCGAGCGTTCGCTTCGCCAGCTCAAAGACATGGCGATCGAGCGCAAAGAGCGGTCTCTTCTCAACATCGATGCAGGGGATCTAGAAGCGCTCCAAGCGCTTCAAAACGCGCTCGATCAGAAAAAAGAGCGCCGTCGAGAAATCAAAGAACAGCTCGAGCAACATCGGCGCGCCTTGAGTGCGTCCAATCTGGACTTTGAAAAAGCGATGCTGTATCGAGAGCTTTTGGAACAAGAGAAAACGCTCTTAGAAAAAAACAATGTCGGCATTGAAGAAATCGAGCAAAAAATTGCTGACCTCTCCACTTGAGAAGCTTGGGAGCTTGTGCGGCGGCCCAGCTCTAAAAGAGCAATGGGCAATTTTTCAAGACTACGCGCTCGTGAACCGCGATGTTTTTCTCCAGCGGCCCGATCTTGTGCAGACGGGGCGGACGTTGTTTGGTTCGCCGGTGGGATGCAACCGCGCACAAATCACAGCAGATTCACTGGAAGGTCTCGAGTCTGCTCGCGCGGCGCTAGAGGCGGCCGCGCTTCAGCGCGGGGCTGTGGGCATGTTTCACGAACAGCCGTTTTGGCCAGGGGAGCTCTTTCGCATTGCATTTCAACCCAAATTCGGGGCTCGTGGGGCTGCGGCCGATGTGTTGAGGTACGCGTTTTCGCGTGCAGCCAATCATCAAAGCGCGCTTTGTGAGGCGTTTGGGATTACCTACAACGGCGTATTCTCGATTCCAAGTGCAAAGGCCATTCCCTCTTTGTCATTCACGATCATCCAGGCGATCATTGCCGAGAGTCTCGAGCTGATTCTCGATGAGATCGGCGACGACCTCAATGCGATCACTTCTCTTCTCAAACGCCCTCTGCCCACTTCTCAGCACTCTTCCCGCTATGCCTTCAACCAATTGCTCGAAAAAAGAGCGGTTCATGCGCTCCAGCTTCCTGAAGAAGACCTCGAAGCGCAAGTGCGAGCGTTGTACAAAGCGCATGCTGAGGCAGGTCTGTCTGAAATGGCGGTGCTCCTCAATCTTTTTCCGCAAGAGACTCATGAGCTCGGGCATTTTTATGCTCAGTTGCTGGATTTAGGTGATGAGGCAAAGGTAGATGTTCTGGAAACGGTGATCGCTCCGAAATTAAGGCAGCTTCACCAGCACCTCACTGAGCTTGAAGAGCAGACGGATGATGCGCGTTGGCCGGTCCCTAAAACCCACCGGCTCTTCGCATGAAAACAATTGGCTTTTTTGGTGGCACCTTCGATCCGCTCCACATCGGCCATCTCCATTTGGCTGTGCAGATTTTTGAGCGGTGCGGACTCGATGAGGTGCTCTTTTGCCCCGCCTTCTGCTCTCCGTTCAAAACAGATCGACCGCCCCGCGCATCTGCTGCTGCCCGCCTCGCTATGCTCGAACGGGTGCTCGCTGAGATTCCCCATTTCCATGTCACCCCGATTGAAATTGAGCGGGGAGGCCCCTCCTTTACAGTCGAGACGCTCCGCACTCTCACAAAGCGAAAAGACGCCCGGTATCGACTCGTTCTGGCAGACGATGTCGCAAGCCATTTTCATTCGTGGAAGGAGCCCGAAGAAATTTTGCATCTCAGCGCGCCGATCGTGGGAACGCGGGGGACTCCAAAGCCGCTTCCCTCCTCGCCAGTCAAGGATCAGCTCGAAAAAGCGCGCATTTCGATCGCGACATTTGATGTGTCGAGCACAGAGGTGCGCGAGCGTCTCAAGAAAAAGCTATATTGCGGCCACCTCGTTCCTGGAAAAGCGCTCGACTATATCCACGCCCATGATTTATATTGATCCCACGAATTATGATGAAAAAAACGCCTGAAGAAATCTTAAATGCAATAGCCCAAGCTGTTTATGACAGGAAAGGGGCGAATATCCTCGCGCTCGATGTCAAGGGGCTTTCTTCGATCACTGACTACATCCTCATCGCAGAGGGCAATGTCGATCGACATGTAATCGCCATTGCAAAAGCAGTGATTGACGCGCTCCACGATCTGGGCGAAGACCCAGCGCGGACTGAAGGGTTGCAGACCGGCGATTGGATCGTGCTGGATTTCACTTCAATCATGGTTCATCTCTTCATGCCAGGACTTCGAGAGCGATACGCCCTTGAAAAACTCTGGGAAACAAGCAAAATCGTCGATCTCAACATCAACGTCTCAACGGTAGAGAATGGGTATGGCTCAGAGTAAAAAGAGAGTGGTCGTCACAGGAATGGGCGTTGTCTCGTGCTTTGGCAATGAGGTCGATGCTTATTTTGACGCACTTTTACAGGGAAGAAGCGGAATACGTCCAATCGATTCCTTTCCCGTTGCCGACTATCCGACTCGATTTGCAGGGGCAATTCCTGAGTTTGACGTCGGCGAGTACATGGACAAAAAACAAGCGCGTAGAGTCGATCCGTTCATCCGCTACGCCATGGTTGCAGGAAAAAAAGCGCTCGAATCGGCCCGCTTGAGCGGACAAGACGCCCTCAATGGAATCGACAAGCGAAGGGCGGGGATCATCATCGGCTCTGGCATGGGCGGCATGAGCGTATTTTACGATGGAGTCGACACCATCTTGCACAAAGGATATCGACGCCTAACTCCATTTTTTGTTCCCTACATCATCACGAATATGGGAGGCGCTCTCCTCGCCATTGACCTTGGATTTGAAGGGGCCAATTATTCCATTTCGACCGCCTGCGCCACGGCCAATTACTCCATTCACGCCGCTGCCCAAGAAATCCGAGAAGGGAGAGCCGATCTCATGCTCTCAGGGGGAACAGAAGCTCCCATTAACCCGGTTGGACTCGCCGGATTTGTCGCCATCAAGGCGCTCTCTACTCGCAACGACGAGCCCCAAAAAGCATCGCGCCCCTGGGACACTGCGCGCGATGGATTTGTGATCGGAGAAGGGGCTGGTGTGCTGCTTCTCGAAAGCCTCGAGCACGCACTCAAGCGGGGCGCCCCGATTTACGCCGAATACTTGGGCGGCGCTGTGAATTGCGATGCCCATCACATGACCGATCCGCGCGAAGATGGCGCAGTGGTCGGCCGCTGCATGGAGCAAGCGATCCTCGATGCAGGTGTTAGCAAAGAGCGGGTGAATTACATCAACGCCCATGCGACATCGACCTTGGCGGGCGATCTTTGCGAAATCAACGCCGTCCGCAAGATTTTTGGACCCCACGCTCACCACATCAAGATCAATGCCACCAAATCGATGATCGGCCATTGCCTTGGCGCTGCAGGAGGGCTTGAAGCCATCGCAGTCATCAAGCAAATCGAACGTGGGATGCTCCATCCCACCATCAACCTCGATCATCCAGAACCTGCACTCGAAGGATTTGATTTGGTCCCCCACGTGGCCAAGCCGCACGCAATCGATGTTGCACTGTCCAATTCGTTCGGATTTGGCGGTCACAATTCGACGCTTGTTTTTGGGGCGTACCGCGCTTGAAAAAAGACGAATCGTTCGGCATCATTCCCTTGAGAAAAGGGGAGAGGGGATGGGAAGTTTTATTGATCCAGCACAAGCACTCTCGCCATTGGGCGTTTCCCAAAGGCCATGCCGAAGCGGGAGAGACGCCAATCGCCGCAGCGGTCCGCGAGTTGAAAGAAGAGACGAATTTAGAC
>CAYGHT010000026.1:0-238 GCA_964349755.1 uncultured bacterium | reverse complement strand
ATCTCGAAGAGGAGCCCTTAATGGAGCAATACCGCTTCACGTTTGAGGGACGCTCCATCTCCAAAAAAGTGCTCTACTTCATCGCCGAAGTCGCTGGAACCGTCGCCATTCAAGAACACGAAATTCAAGATTCTGTCTGGGCGAGCATTCCCGAAGCGCTCGAAAAAGCAACACACGCAGAAGCAAAAACACTTTTGAATCAAGTTGCAAAAATACTTGAGCGTCCATACTCTAACTA
>CAYGHT010000025.1:0-13836 GCA_964349755.1 uncultured bacterium | reverse complement strand
TAGTAATATAATTCAGATTCAGCAGGCAATGGATAATCTCGCGTCCATCGCATCCATCGATCTCAATGCCCCCGGCCCACTTGGCATCCTGAAGGGTCAGCGGATCATCACCTCCGAAGAAGAAGTTCGCGGAACTGACGTTCTTTGGTTGAGCGGCGAGGGGAGTGAGGTCGTTTTAGAAGCGCTCGACGCAACGTTCATCTCGATTCACCATTACCTATTTCAGCTCTCGGAGAGCTCCGACACGAATTGGGACGATGAAAAAATGCTTCGCGGCATTGGAGCCATGATGGCGCTCGTGGCCGAAAGCGCGACCAAAATGGAGCGGTATCTCGCCCTTCGGCTAAACAGCGCCACTCCAAAGATTTCAGAGCGTCCAGAATATTTGGCGCTTCACCACTTTTACCAAGACTTCTTTTCGCAAAAAATCAAACGGAGCGAGCCCCACGAAGTCAGCGACACCGAACTCAAAAACATGGATGTCGTTCGAAGCGATCGCGAATACGAGCTCTTTTACATTCGACATGAAGATGGTCGGCCCTACTATCGCCCCGAATTGCTCCGCCATATGCGCTTGGCCTGCACATTTGAGTCTGAAGGCGAAAACTTTGAAGACGATCCACTCCTTCAAGTCCGAGCGATGCTCGATCGAGATTTTCACATGTCCGCCGGACAGATTTTGCGCTCTTGCGATGAGCCAATCGCCGACTTTTATCACGGCTACAAAAAACTACCCACGTTTCACGGCCTGGCCCGCTCTTTAAGCATGGCCCTTTTCGCCCTTTTTCTAGCAGCAAATCCGCAAAACTTACTCCAGAACACAAGCGGAAAAACGGCAATGCAGTACTTCGAGGACTTTCAATATTTCTTGCGCAGCGCATTCACTACCGCCGACTACCAGAAACTGATCGCTTATCCACCGCCCAGCGACGACAAAGCAGCGCACCTGCTGTTAAACCTCACGCACAGCTTGAGCAGGGCCCTCTTTTGCCACGCAGGCGGCGTAAAACAAGAACTCATCGGGCTCATCTTCCGCACCTCCAGACGCGGCAGTGAAAAAGGGCACCTCTCTGCATCGAAAAATGAAGCCTTCTGGACCCAACTCTTGCGCGACGATGAAAATTACCGCGCATGGCTAGGAAAATTCCCCAGTGGCCCCTTGCTCAAGATCCTCGATTTAGTTCGGAGAGAAAGCGATGAAACAAGCGCCCTCTCCTTCGACCCCATCGCCCAAGGAAACCTCCCACGCGAGCTCTTCTCTCTCCGCCTTGGAGAAAAAGCCATCCCCGTACTCCACATGCCATCGCCCACGCGCCAATCGCTCATCAACAAGCCCGAACTCCTCGATGAGTTCAAAGGGTTCTTGCGCTCTGCCACCCTCGAAAAACACCGCGGCCCTCACCTCTTAATCAACTTGCAAGACCGAACCATCTGGCGCGAATACCCCCGCGCCCGCGCCCTAGAATCCCTCCAAAAAACCGCCGAATTTCACGATTTTCTCTCCGTCGTGACGCTCCCCAAAGACACCGATTTCTACACCCAGAGCACCGAATACTTAAATCTCAACAAAGCCGAAGAATTCATCCAAGTCTTCGAAGCACAGCTCGCCGCCCCCGAAGAGTGCGGCTTTTTCTTCCCCCAAGAAATCAACCAGCAAGACCTAAAAGCCTTCGCCAAAAAAATGATGCCGCAAATCCACCGCTGGTTTTTCGAATCCAAAAACACCCTCACCCGCCGAAACCGCGAAGACTTCATCGAAATTTTCTACCACTTCTTGCTCCTCAAGCTCATCGACCGCCTCGAGCCCACCTCCATCAGCTTCACCTGCAAAGACGGTTTGGATGTCGGCGCCGCCCAAGCAGGCGCCTTCTACGCCTTCCTCAAGCTAGTGACCTCGGATCTTAAGCCCAAAGAAACACAAGACATGCTCCGCTGGCTACTCTACGCCCCAGCCCTGATGGTGCGAGAACGGGCGATTGACCCAGAGCGGTTGTTGAGAGCGATCACCCCGCTAGAGCGCGTGGAAGCAGGCCTCAAAGGGCACAGGGCCGAGGTGTTGAAGGAGATTGGGGCTTGGAAGGGTGTGAAGGTTTGAGGGGAGCTAAAAACCGCTCAATTCTTTGATTTTGCTTGTCTCTTATCATGTTCGCTTAGCCAGATTTTGGTCTCCTCCGAGCGTTTCAGGCCCGCGAGCGCCAGATCCCAATATTCCTTAAAGAACGGACTGTTTTCTGGCTCCATTTCAACAAGCGGTCTATAGACATGGACAATTAGAGGGTGAGTAGAATTCTGAAACGCCTCGAAGCTCTCCAATGATGTGGTTACAGCGTCGTCGTAGCGACTAGCGTTGCGAAGTTCTTCTATTTTTTTGCAGGTTGCTGGATTGAGGTGGCTGTAATCTACCTTGTAATGGAGTTTGAGGCTGACCCCATAACGATAGATCTCGAAGATCGCTTTTTTCTGGCTGTCTTGAGAAATGATCGGGCGTAAGCGTAGTGGTTGCTTTGCACAGTAGACATAATAGTCGTTGTCTGAAGTGCGCAACAAAGCGAATTGTTGGAGACTTTCTGAGGCGACAAGAGCTTCGGTCGGATCTTCATACTCAGACCATTTATGAATAACCTTTGCCAAAATAAAACGGCGCATTGGAATGGTCGCGTTCTGGGCAAGAGATTTTGTTCTCTCAATAGCTTCTTCCAAGCTCCGGGCTGCATTTTCGATTGCAGCATCCTTCAGACGTTGGCAAATTAACGGCTTAACAACCTCGGTAAAAAATTTGGACTTAAAATGACCGGCGAGCTGCAGTTCCCGCTCTGCCATGGGTTTGAAAATCAAGCGGATCAGAGGATTCTTGTCGCCGCCATCCTCATAACGGGAAAAGCTGTTGAGGGAGAAGAATTGCTCGTTGCTATCACGATTTTCACGAAACGCCTGCAATCGATTGACCTCTTCAGGAATTACAGACATGTTTGCTGTCCAGCTTTGATGTCCCGAGAGAACAATTAGCTCGATCCAGCGGCGATCGTCTGAGAACCTGTTTAGAAGCTCAGTGAGGCGTTGCTGGTCTACAGGCTTTGTTGATAAATCAAACGCCTCGGTAATAGCTTGAATGCTAGAGCGAGTAGCTTCAGAGTAGCTACCTACAGTTTGAACATGGCCTCTCTTTTTTTGCGTGATTCCCCAAAAATCTTTGATCAAGAGATACTTCAAGTGTTCTGAGTCTTCAAAACCTGGCTGCATGAAAGCTCTTTGGATATCGAGCTCTGTAGATAATGAACTGCCTTCGAGTTTCAGAAGCTGATCGACTTCTTGATTCGTTTTCTCAGCGATTTTAGTAATAGGCTTCATGCGAGATCCCATTGATGCCACTAGCGCAGCCTCCAGCTGATCTCCAAGCCGCAGATATCGCCCATTCCCCACGCAACAGCGAGCAAAGGATTCCCTTGTAAGAAATTGCGCTGCATCACTCGATCGATTTTTCTCAGAAGACAGATTCCATACGACTGTGAAGGCGCTGCTGTTCAATCGGGCCGCCAAAAATCGATAGGGCCGTGCACTCAGTGGATAAATGATGAGGAACCCGCCAGTAAGAATTGCAAGAGCAACGCTTTCCACTGCTGCGATTGCAGCCAAGACAATGCCGCCGCTGTGTATGGCATAAACGCCAATGCGGGTAAAAGGTGAGCTTGAGAAGGGGTTATTCCAATGTTCTTCGATCCCTTGAGCGTTGACTCGAGCATAATAAGCGCTTGTTAACTGGCTAGACCAAGATTGGATCGGCTTGTTGGACATGGAGCTCCTTCTGTTCTTTGGAGCTAAAATTTTATCCTATCATGGAATTTTTCCCCAGGGTTTTGTGTATGTGTCGTGTAAATTTTTTACATGCGACATCGCTGACAAAAAATAGTTTGTTCTTCCTCCTCTGGCTTGTTGCACGCTCCGGCCCTAATGGTGCGAGAACGGGCCATTGAACCCAGAGCGGTTGCTTGAGAGCGCTGACCCCGCTAGAGCGGGTAGAAGCCAAGCCTCAAGGGGCACAGAGCCCAGGTATTGAAGGAGATCGGGGCTTGGAAGGGTGTGAAGGTTTGAGGGGCGTAAAAGAGAGGAAGGGATCGCTTTTGTTGAGCGACCCCTTCCTCTAGGAAGGAGTTTTAAGAGGGGGCTTGGCTAAAGCGAATGTAATGGTGGTCTAGAACAGCCTGGATTGCTTTCTCAGGTTTGGAAACGTAGGAGCCGCCTTGCTCAATTTTAAGGGAATACTTCAGATATCGCTGTAACTGACGAGGAGAAGACTCATCGTATTGAGAAACAGTAACAGGACATAGGTCGATCAGTTGTACAGCATGCCAATACAGTTCCCAAATTTGGTAGGTTTGAAATGGTGTGCGGTTGTCCCGAAGACCGAGCGTGTCGTTCTTGCTGCGTGAGTGCTTGTTATCGATGCCGGTGAGAAGAGCCTCTAAGCTTTTTCCGCGAGTCTCAATTTCTTCGTAGGTAAGAATGGGGTTAGCAACGTCTTTTAATAATTCTTTAGAGGATGTTTTATCGGTTGTGTAATTCTTTCCCTCTCTGAATGATTGTTCAATGGCCGAGAAAAGAGCCTCAAGCCTTTTGGCATGGTCAGGGGAAGCTTGTAACACCTTTTTCGCGGCTTGATACTTCACACCAACTTCGCTATCTAGCTTTATGGGTGGGGATGGCCAGTTGCTGTGAGGCTCTGGAAGACCTTGCGCATGAGCCTCCGCCCATGCGAGAGATCCTAGAGCTCCGATTAGAGCCACTCGCTTTTCCTCTGCGCGAAGCCTAGTCGCCTCGATCTCTCCAAGTTTAGCAACAACTCTAGAGTGCAGCACATAGCACGCAACGAGATGGATCACAGAAACAACGGATCCAGCGACAAAGACCCAAGGAGTCACAGCCGGAATGCACTTGGCAACCGCCGGAATCAGACAAACAGCGGCGAAAAACAGGTGTGAAATTGTATTGACTAGAGCGCGAAGTCCTGCATCTTGCTGGTAAGCTGTAAGGCCTTGCAGAATCTTAGGATTTGGGTTGTCTAGGTTGATCAGGCTTCTGATTCGGCGGGCATGCGCGGGAAGAAAGCGGAGATTCGCAATCGGTCCAACGACAGGTACGTAATTCAACACATTTTTTAGGCCCACTGAGTCCTCCTGCTTGCTTTGTTTATTTCGAAAGCAAGAGTATACTGCAGTTCCTAAATTTTTTTCAAAGATTAAAAATTCTCGTATAGCGCCTACTCCTCCGCCCCCACTCCCGACGCCACAAGCTTCTGGCTATACAGCTTGATCGAATCGCTTAACGCTTGCGCCTGGTTGAAAAATTGCATGAAGTCTCTCTTAAAGTGCTCAGAGCTTAAGATGCGCTCCTTTTCTTCTTGGCCGCCTGCTCGGTCCAAGAGCTCGGTCAGACGGCCGAGCGAGGTTTGGATGGTGTCGACCTCGCCTTCAAAATAGGCTCGAAATTCGCGGGGCGTATCTAACGACTGCAACAGATTGGCTTTCTTGGTGCGGCTCCGTTGCCAGCCTTTGTCGTATTGGAACAAGATGCCGTAGTGGTTGATGTCGTTCATTAGGGTTTCGGCTTTGCTTGTGATGGAAGTCAATCTCAGGTAGAAGTCTTCGCTGTTGAGCATGCGGCCGATGGTGCCGGTGCCTTTGGCGATGTCGCGGCTGATTTGTTCGAGATTGCTGAGTGTGCTCACGCCGTCTTTGTTGAATGCGCTCACCGACTCGTCGAGTCCTTCGATCAGATGCGAAGCTTTATGGAGCAGCTGGTCTTCATCGAGGCTTTCGTGGAGCAGTTTCAAGTTTCCTGAGAGCAGTCCTACAGATTCTCGCACGAGGGGTACGAGCTTTTCGTCATTGACTGCACCGAGGACGCTTTTTGCTTGAGTCATCGTGCCGTCAAAGGAATGGATCGCAGAGGAGAGGGGCTGGCCATTTTCTTTGAACCACTGATCGAGATGCCCCACTAACTCTTGCACTTGGGCGGCGACGCGGGCGATTTGCGAGAAGGTGTTTTCGAGCGGGTCGATGGAGCTTGCGTAGACCACTTGAGTGGTCACGGGCGTTGCGATTTTCCCTGGCAGAGGAGCTTTTGGCAAGATGGCAATGGAGCGCTCACCCATCAAACCGGTTGTTCGCATGGCGATGTCATCGGTGTTGTACACTTGGATGCTCGAGTCGACTTTGAGCGTCAGCTGGTAAAAGTAAACCAGGCCGCTTGCGTGAGCGGCGCTCTCTCTCGCATTGGCAATCTCTGCAATGCCGATCACTTCGCCCACCGGTTTACCGGCAAAGGTGACTCGCGTTCCCACATTGATCCCAGCGATGTTTGAGAACCGGACGTAGAGCAGTTTTTTCCCATCGCCCACGTCGGGCTTGAGGAATAAAATGATCGAAATCCCAATGGCGATGGCCATGGAGACAAACAGCCCGATGAGAATGGTTTTACGGCGATCGTTCATGCGTTATTTTCTCTGGTTGTGAGTGAAATTTTCATGGAGCGCCCGAATGGTGGGCTCATCGCTTTGGAAAAATTCGTCGGGCGGAGCGACGTGCACGATTTGTCCATCGCGATGCAGAGCAAGGCGATCGGCGATGTAGTAAGCGGAATGGATGTCGTGCGTCACGACAATGCTCGTTCCTTTCAGCTCGTTTTGTGTTTTGACGATGAGCTCGTTGATTTGTTGGGCGGTGATTGGGTCGAGACCCGTTGTCGGTTCGTCATAGAGCAAAATCGAGGGGCGATAGACGATGAGGCGGGCCAATCCCGCACGTTTACGCATGCCCCCTGAAAGGTCGGAGGGGAGTTTATTCTTTGGAAGATCGGATGCAGGGGTGTGCTCATCTCCCGCAAGACCCACCATCTCGAGCGCTTCATGCACTTTGGCGTCGATCTCGCGGGCCGTGAAGGGACGCCCCGTCGCCAGATCGCCATGCTGCTTGAGATAAAACGCCGTATTTTCAGCAATGGTCATGGAGTCAAACAAGGCGGAGCTTTGAAAGAGCATTCCCATGTTTTTAACCGCTGCGTACAGTTCGTTTTTTTTCAGTGCGGAGATCATCGTGCCGTCGACCTCGATGGTCCCTCGATCGGGCTTCTCGATGCCCATGATGTGGCGGAGCAGCACGCTTTTGCCCACTCCAGAGCGTCCCAAGATGACGAGGATTTCCCCCTTTTTCACATCGAGCTCAAGTCCTTTGAGCACTGCATTGGATCCATAACTTTTCCACAAATTGCGTACGCGAATCATAGGTGCTTTAACTTCACGTGAATCATGTTCAATAGCATCGTCAAAAAGAAGTCGGAAACCAAGATGAGCACGTAGCTGGTCACCACGCTCTGTGTCGTCGATTTACCCACGCCAGCCGCTCCTCCTGAGGTCTTCATCCCCTTGTAGCAGCAAACGGTTACAAGTAAAACTCCAAAGATCACCGCCTTGATGAGTCCGGTTGCCACATCGAATAGCGAAATGTGAAGTTTCATCGGATCGAGAAACGTGCGGGGCGCCATGTGAAAGTAGTCGACTGCGATCAAATAGCCGCCAAAAATGCCCATGGCGATGCTAAAGATCGTGAGCAGAGGAATCATCGCAAATCCAGCGATGAACCGGGGCGCTACGAGATAGCCATTGGGATCGACTGCCATCGATTTCAGGGCGTCGATCTGCTCAGTCACCTTCATGGTCCCAAGCTCTGCGCACATCGACGCTCCAACGCGCCCTGTGACCATGAGGGCCGTCAAAATGGGCCCGAGCTCCGTGATCATCGATTTTGCGACCAAAACGCCTGTGACCCCCGCCATCCCCTTTTCGCCGAGTTGATAAAACGATTGAGCCGCGAGGACAAAGCCCGTGGTAAAGCCGGTGATGGCGACCACAGAAAAAGACATGACGCCCAGGTGATAGAGCTGCTCGCGAATCAGCGTCCAAGAAGGGGGCTTGCGGAAAGCCGCGCGGACGACATCGACGAGGAAAAGGATGTATTCGCCCACCATCTCGATGACGTGGAGCGCGAAGGTTTTGAACATGTGAGGCATTCCCAGAGGAGCTTTAGGTCCTTAAGGCGACCCTCGAGCTCCTCTGCCGGATCATAGGGAATGATCCGTTTTCAGGGAAGTACCATCTAAGACTTTATCCGCCCATGTTGCGAGCAGCTTCCGCATTCAGACGGTTGGCTTGCTCACACAAGTTCTTCGCAATTTCCTCAACGGCATTGCGGAATGTGCTCGCTCCTTGTGGAGCATTGGTCAGCTCGGAATGAGACAGGTTCATCCGATTGCCTGCTTCTTGAGAGGCAAGTTGGTAGCCTTGCTTGTAGGGAGTCAGGAAGTTAGGGATTTGGTCCGCGACTTTGCTGAGGAATTTTTTGTCGAGCTCGGTGCTGCCCAGAAAAGAGCCGAATTGCCCAAGTACTGCCGCAATGCTCGTGTAGAGGTCTGCGCTCCCACCGCCGCGCATCTTGTCGATGCTCAGGCCGCTATCGCGTCGATAGAGTGTCTTTGTCGCATCGGTTTGGTTCCGTTCGTTTCTCGAGACGCTCATCCCGATGATGGCGGCTTCGCAGTACATCTGAAACATGATGTTAGCAAGACCTTCTTCCGAATGATCGGTGTTTAAGCCGTATGCCGACTGTGTGTAAACTGATGATCCTTCAATGCGCGATACCATAAATTTTTCTCCTTATGCTTCAATTGAGTGAATTTCTGCGTTTGCAAGAGCGGCTTTGATTGAATTGCCTACTGTACTGAGCGTTTTGGTGTATTGCTGCGTATCTTGCATTCTTTGTTCCATTTCTTTGGTCGCAAATGTTTTTGCGACGTCGAGTTCCTTGATGTCGGCTTTGAGATTCACGCGCCGTCTTGCAGTCCAGCTGCCACCGAGTTGAGCGAGGGAGACTGGCACGGAGCCAAAACCTGCGAGCTTCTCGATCAAATCTGCGGCATCGCTCGTGGATGCGCCTGCGCCGAGCACGCGCGTTTGCCATGCTACGATGAACGTTGTGAGGCTCGCAGCGGCTGCCAAGTAACTCATGGAAGTCTCGATGGTGGCTTGCGTCTCTTTTGAGTTGGTGGCGAAATCGAGAAGCGCTCGAGTCAGCCCCGTGTCTTCGCTAATTTTCTGAGCCAACCCAAAGCCAGCAGCGATTTGAAGGGCTTTGGCTGCGTAATACGCTCCGCCTGTCAACCCGGCGGGGCTCGTTGTCACGAGCAATAAAAAGTAACCGACGTACTGCACAGCACCTGTGAAGGCGTTCCAATTTTTTTGGGTTTTAGCAAGCTCGATTTCTTTGAGCAACGCATCGAACTTCTTTTTCATGAGCTCTTCTTGGCGCTGTCCGTCGAGTTTGAGCTGATCGTGCGCGAGCCTTGAGCCTGCAGTGACGCTCGATTCCACATCGCGGTACATGTCGACCAACATGAGCTGGAAATTTTTCGTGGGAGGATCTAATTTTGGGCGCAGTTGTGGGAAGCTTGCAGCAAGCGCAGCAGCGCTCTCTTCGCCGCTTGCTTGGGCCAGAGTGGAGGCGCCATTCCAGCCGGGAGGAGGAGTTGCCGCACTTTTCTCGCTCATCGGAAGGGAAGATGCGGGCTTTAGTCCAGCTAAAGCCGCTTCTTGCGCATCGTAGCGGGCCTCCATCTCTTTCAATGAAATGTGGCTAGTGACGTTTAGGTTCGTGTCTGACATAAGGACCATGCCTCCTTCAACACTAAAATGGGCTCTTTCAACGGGTGGGTTTCTTCGCTCTGGATGCGCTGCATTGCCAGATCCAACGCCAGCGAGGCGTCATCGAGCAAATTCAGGGAAACCGAGCATTCGGCGGCGTAAAAATGGGGATAAGGGTTTGCAGGATCGAGCAACGCTGCCATGGCCCACGACTGGAGCGCATGCTCGTAGCTATGCGATTCTTGGAGCGATGCGCCAAGACCAAACCAGAATCTGGCTTCCAGTGGGTTTTGCAAGCAAAGCGCCTGAAAGCCTTCAACCGCTTTCTCTGCATTGCCCGCTTCGTATTGCGCATATGCATGGGCGTAGAGCTGTTCTGCGTGAGGGGAGCGTCGTTCAGCCATTATTTACCGACCTTGCCCTGCGAGCGCTGGACGAGTCGATCGAGCAGTTGGATGATTTTTTGGAGCGATTCATAGAGCGACTTGAGCTCTGAAGTGAGCTTTTCGCTCTTCATGAATGGAATCTGCATTTCCATCGTTTTGATGGAATCGAGATGGGAACTAATGGTCGAGCGCAGAGCGAGCAGTTGGTCTGCGGAAATCTCTTGCGCATCTTCTGCGATCAGATCAATGCCTTTTTCGCGCAGAGTTGCACTCATCGCTTTGATTTCTGCTGTGACCTGATGCGTTTTATTGTCTGGTGAAAGCTTTTGCAGATGCGTGCTCAATTTGAGTAGAGCGTCCATCTTCGCTTTGCTTTTCTGAATTTCCGCATGGAGCTTAGCGATGTCACTTGTGCGTTGTTGCTCGAACTTCAAGCCGAGCTGCACGAGTTCAGCCCCTGCGTTTATAGATTTTTTCTTTTCGGCCGCGCTTAAAGCAAACACGCTACCAGGCAAAAGTTGCCCGCCCGCTACATTGGCGCCAGCGGCCGCTGAAGCAACGCCATTTGCGATTGAAGGGACAGGGGATAGGGAGTTGATGGGGAATGCATCGTTCGGATGAGGAATGTCGAGTTGCCCAAGCGCGCGCTCCGCAACGCGGTGCGTCGGCACGATCGGCTGGGCAAGAGAATTGGAGAGGGGGAGATTGTCGGATGTATTGAGCGAGGCCGGATCCATGTAGGACACAGGGACTGCTTGGCTAAAAGCACTTCTTTGTTCTGTATGTGACATATTCTCATCCTCTTCGTTCTGGGTGCGTCTTCCATTTTAGGCCGAAAATTTTTATGCCGCCAGTCGTAAACTTTAGTTGAGCCGAAAGCATTCAAATAATGTGCCTTTACGAAACAAAAAATCATAGAGGGAAAGGATTATTTTTAACAAGCTCCAAGGAGCCAGCTCGCAAATGTGCTGATTCTTAAGACTTGCGTGCTGCGATTCACTTTGTTTCGCAAGCGAGAGGAGCTATGAAGTAAGCTATGAAGAGCTCTGAAGCAGAAAACTTCATAGCTCGAATAATATGCTTAAAATAAACAAGTTGTGAATAAAAAACAGAGATAAAGAAATAATTTAGCTATGAAGCAATGCGCGCGAAAATTTACGCTTCTCGAAGTCTTTTGCGCAGCTCGTTTCGACATGCCAACGCACCTTGATCCAATGTCTTTGGATCAACCTCATCGCTTCCAAATGTATCCCATAAAAAGAACAGCTGTTCTTTCAGATCATTCATGAGCGCTTCTCTCGTCGTTGCGTACACGTGAATATTCATTGATTCATCGCGAATTACATAGAGCTGTTTGGCCCCTTTACTTAAGACAGGGGTGAATGCAAGAGGGGTGATGAGAGCTAATTTTTTTTGGCCTTGCTCAACGAACTGAGTGAAGGTGATTGGAGACGGATCTACTGGCTGGATCATAGGAAATACTGGCTATGTCACGCATAATGAGTCATCGGGATTAATAATTCAAATTCCACGTCAGTGTGAACTTGCCTTGGCTTCTGCTAAATTCCGGGTTAGAGCCGGATTCCCTCGCGCAAATAAGAGTCGAGTGTGATGAGCTCTCCCTCAATGCTGAGTTCTGCTTTTGCTGCGGTTAAAGCGCGTAGTTCTCGCTCCGCTGTATTCTTAGATTCCATGTCCCAGCAAACCTGGAATAGCTTTTTGTGGCCGCGAGGGGTTTGAGCGAGGAAGTCGACCTCATGGCGCTCGTTGGTGAGGTAGTAGGACACCTTGCAGTCAAGACGCCGCAAATCCAGGTAGACGATGTTTTCGAACAGCCTGCCGAGCTCGCGCTCGTAGTCGAGTGTGATCGCTCTAGTTAGTCCCGGGTCAATGGCGTAGAGTTTTTTGGGGTTTGTCTGCGCTTTCCGAATTGATGGGTCGTACAGCGCAACCGAAAACGCGAGGTAGGCGTCCTCGATGTAATCTGCGTATTCATAAAGGAGGTCTTTGCCAACGTGGTAGCCTTGGGATTTGGTGTTGCGGTAAAGCTGGTTTACAGCAAATGGCCCACTGACGTTGTGCATCATCGATACGATCATGTGCTTAATGAGCTTCGGATTTTTGATATCGTGCCGTTCGATGATGTCGCGATAGATCGCGACATCGAGGTACTCTTGGAGTGTCTTTTGCTTGACATCGGCCTGAAACGAAATGATCTCGGGAAAGCCTCCTTCGCTCAAATAGGCATGAAAGACTTGTGCAAGTCGATCTCGTGTTCTTTGGCTATAAAGCTCTCGCTCTATAGAAACGCCCTTCGCGCGGATGAATTCACTCAAGCTATAAGGCCAGATCTCGACAGCCAGCGATCGGCCGCGTAGCGAGGTGGCGATCTCTTTGCTGAGCAGCTTGGCCGACGAGCCGGTCAGGAAGATTTCGACATTCTTGCTGTCGTGAAGCCGCCGCACGACCATCGCCCAGTTCTCGATATTCTGGATCTCGTCGAAGCACAGGTAGCATTTCCTGTCGTGGTTTTCCGGATACAGAGTGTAGAACGCATCCACAAGGCCAGCTAACTTCTGCTCGTTCAAGGGAAGGAGTCGATCGTCCTCGAAGTTGATGTACAAAATGCTCGTGAGAGGAATGCCCTTATTGAGAAGCTTGAGAATGTGCTGGTACAGAAAGTAGGTTTTTCCAGCACGCCGCATGCCGATGGCCACTTTGATCTTGCTGGGAGCCTCGGGGAATTGGGCGTCTCGAGGAATAAGGCCTTTCAACGAAGCGAGCTTGTCTCTAAATTCGCCTAGCAGAACCTGGAGGGTTGTTTGGTCGGTCACGAGGCTGTTTCCTTCTGTTGAGGAAAGGTTGCGTCCGATCTTTCCTCCGTTTAAGGAAAGTCAAGCTCTAATCTGACTTTATTGCAAGCGGTTTTGTTGTAAGTAGCTTATTAAAAGGCGTTAATACTTTGTGAAACAGCTGCTTCAGAAATGCCTTCAGTTGTTCGATTTTGCCGAACAACTGAAGGCATTTTTCAGGCTCAATAATTCAAATTCCACTTCAGCGTGAACTTGCCTTGCTCCTGCTGCTGCTCCGTCTCCGCCTGGAACACGAACCCGCGCTTCAAGTCCACTTCGATGCTGATGTTGCTGCTGCTCTCATCGGCTCCTTGGCTAAAGGAGACGATGACCCCTTTTGCCACGTACTTGCCCACTTGGATGGCGATGGTTTCGCCCTCTTCGGAGCTGCCGGTGGAGATGATTCGCAATCGATCGACTCCCAGGGATTTTCTGGTTCCTTCGAGCACTCCGCCGGAGCTTTCGCCTGCGAGCGTGGCGACAGAGCCTGCGAGCTGAATGGCTTGGAAGCCGTCGATTTCGGAGATGTCTTTGCCGAACAGGAGGTAGGACAGGATGCTGCTAAACGGGAGTGGCGGAACGGATTGGAAGGTGAGTTTTGGCTGGTTGAGGGGGCCTTTGAGCCGCGCGGTGATGACAATGCCCCGCTCGGTCATGCGGCCGGCTAGATCGATTCTGGGCATTTCCTCTGTTTTTCCATTGAAAGAGAGGGTTCCTTCTGTGAGCGTGAACGTCCGTCCTGAAAAGACAAATTCTCCGAATAAGAGCTCGAGCTGGCCGGTGGCTTGGATTGAGGTGTAGGTTCCGCCTACGTGGAAATCGCCTTTCCACTCTGAGCTCAGGCCCCGTCCACCGACAAAAATGGAGCCAGGCGCTGAGACGTTGAGGGCGAGCTTGAGGCTCTGCTCGG
>CAYGHT010000024.1:0-14113 GCA_964349755.1 uncultured bacterium | reverse complement strand
GTGCCGTCGACGGAGATCCAGGCGCGCACCTTTTTGAGAGCGTCAAACATTTTGGTGCGGTTGACGACGAGATCGCGCACTAAGGGGAATTTGGTGAAGGGAGAAAGCGTCACCACATTCGAGCGACTTTGCTCGAGGAGGGGGGCGATGAGAGCGGTGCAGGCTTGGCGGGGTTTGCCGTTGATGAGCATGGAGCACGAGCCACATACTTCTTCAAGACAGCCTTGTTCCCAGGCGACGGGGGTCGTGGCGTGTCCCTTTCGATTAACGGGGCGTTTTTGAATTTCCATGAGCGAAGAGATGACGTTTGCGCCGCCTTTAAGTTCTAGCTCGAACTCTTCCCAGTATTGGGCCCCTACGACACCGCGCAATACGTTTAAGATAAACGTCGTCACAGAGGCAGCTCGATGTTCGCGGGCACATTCTTCAACGTCGGTGTCACTTTCTTCGCCTGGGTATAATCTCTTCTTATGGGATCGAGATGGCGCATGTCAACGGGCTCATAAGAAATCACGGGCTCATCGGCTGCGTAAGTAGCAACTGTCGTCTTGAGCCACTGCTCGTCATTTCGCTGAGGAAACTCGGGTTTGAAATGACTCCCGCGAAATTCGTTGCGCAGCAATGCTCCCTTCGCGATCACAAGAGCCAGCTCTAACATAGGGCCAAATTGGCCTGCAAAGGTGTAAGTTTGATTGAGCGTGGATCCTTTGTCGGACAAAGTGATGCGCTCAAAGCGCTCGCGCAGCTCTTTGATTGCAACGATGGTTTGCTCTAAACCTGCATTGTCGCGCTTGACACTGACGTTGCGGATCATGACGTCGGACAATTCGTCGTGGAGCTGATGGACGTTTTCTGGACCGCTTCGACTCAATAACTCGCGCTTTTGTGCTTCTTCCACTCGGAGCGCTTCTGCAACGATGCGCTCTGACACGGGGTCTTGCTGGCCAAGTGAACGGAGATAGCGCGGAACTTCCACGCCAGTCACAAGGCCGCCAAAGATGCAGGCGAGAAGCGAATTGGCGCCTAAGCGATTGGCTCCGTGGTATTGGTAGTCAGACTCACCGACATTGAAGCAGCCGGGGAGATTCGTCATGTGGCGATAGCGAGTCCATCGATCGGGATCATCTGCGGCGGGCCAGTCGACCCAAGCGCCGCCCATGGAATAGTGGATGGCTGGAAAGATTTTCATGGGCTTTTTTCTAGGGTCAACGCCCATGAATTTTTGGTAGATGTCGAGAACGGAATCGAGTTTGTGATGCGTCTCTTCTGACAAATGGGTGACGTCGAGATACACTTGCATTTGGCCGTCCACGCCGAGGCCCATCTCGCAGACGCGGAGCACTTCGCGCGACGCAATGTCGCGAGGCGCTAAATTGCCAATGGCGGGATACATCTCTTCGAGGAAATACCACGGCTCGCCCGTTTTGCCACAGGAGCGCATCGTTCCATCTGGAAACTGCATTTGCTTAGACGAATTCCCATAGACCCAAACACGCCCTCCTTCACCCCGAGTCGATTCGGAAATGAGACGCATTTTGTCGATGCCGGGAATGGCCGTCGGATGGATCTGGACAAATTCGCCGTTGGCATACTTCATGCCTTGCATGAATAAGCGGCCATTTGCGGCGCCGGTACAAAACGTAGACATCGTCGATTTTTTGTAGATGACACCCAGACCGCCGGTGGCAATCACAACGGCGTCTGCTTTGAGCGTGGAGAGCTGCATGTTGTACAGATCTTGCATGACAATGCCGCGCGCTCTACCAGCCTCGTCCAAGATGAGGCGCAAAAATTCGTGATTTTCGAATTTCTCGACAAGGCCTTGCGTTTCATAGCGGCGCACCTGCTCATCGAGGGAATACAGGAGCTGCTGGCCCGTCGACGCCCCACAAAAGGCGGTGCGGTGGTAGAGCGTCCCTCCAAAGCGTCGAAAGTCTACATTGCCTTCAGGCGTCCGGTTGAACGGACAGCCGAGCCTTTCCAGCATGCGCAAGATGGCGGGACCTGCCAAGCACATTTCGAGGATGGGAGGTTGGTTTGCGAGGAAATCGCCTCCCTTGATGGTGTCGTAGGCGTGAATGATCGGCGAGTCGTCCTCGCCTTTGAGGTTGATCGCAATGTTGATGCCGCCTTGCGCGCAGACCGAATGGGACCGACGCACCGCGGTGAGCGAGACGAGCTTTACATGACATCCCTTCTCTGCAAGTTTCATGGTAGCAGAAAGACCGGCAAGACCGCCGCCTACGACAATGACTTGAGGTCCACTCATGACGAGGCCAACCAGTAGCTGCCCCAAATGGCAGCGCAACCTAAGAACGTGAATAGGCCCATGGCAACGACACTCACGGGGATCATCGCTTTCTGGGAGCGATAGGAAAGGAGCGCTCCCCACGTAATGAGAAAGGTCCAAAACCCATTGCAAGCGTGAAACGCCGCTGCGAGCAAAAAGAGCGTGTAGCCTGCTGCCATCCAAGGCGACTTGAACGTATCGCGCACCATGAGCAGCATCGCTTTACCAGGAGTGTCGGCAACCGCCTCCACAACCCCAGAATCCAATGGCCGAAGCGCAACACCCAACCGCGCTGCAAGTGGGGGTAGCGAAGCATCTTCGCGAATGCGCACCTCATAGTGCCCACTCATCTCCCGTGGAGCGTGTAGAAAGCGCATCTGCGCGACATGACCGAGAAGTCCAAAGAGCAAAATCCACGAGCTTGCCCGCTGCCAAGTGAAGGCCCGATTCCTCGCATAAGGAAGTGCTGGCTTCGCCCCCTTTGCGTCATGAACATTGCTTTTTGCCGTGAAGATGCGATGAATTCCCCACACAGCGTGAATGGCGAGTGGAATCCCAATCAAAATAATCTCGATCGCAGGCAAGTAAGGCAGCGACTCAAGAGAGTTGACCATGCGAATGAAGTAGCTCCCCTCTTGGCCTGCCCAAAGGGCCGCTTGCGAATTGACAAGGAGATGCTCCGCCAAATACAGCACAAGCCAAAGTCCCATGAGAGAATGAAGGCGCCGCCAAATGAATGTGCTGGAGGGAGTCGTGGAATGCATACATGGGGTTCTAGCAACTGGCGCGTTGAGTTTCAAGAATAAAAAAGAGCCCAGTTATTTTGAAGGCGGAGAAAAGAGATTTAATACGGCGTGTCTCTTGTATAAAACTGCAGACTGAGCGAGCAAATGAACGTTTGTTTGCCGAAGATACAGTTCTTTGAGTCGCTCTTTGATTTCATAGATAAATCTGTGAAGTTTATTCAATTCTCCCTCCAGATTTTTATACCAGTGCATTGCAACTCCTGCATGAGTGACGCTGCTTGATGGGGGGAATTTTTCAACGAAATGTAAGAACGATTTGAAGTCCTCTTTGGAGTATCGATACAGCACCTCTGAAAGTCTAACATCGATGAATAGGTGGACAGGAAACTTCAGCAGATCTTCCAGAGCGACCTTAAGTTCGCAAAGGTAGCATATGCCGATCTGATAGCATTCTTTGAATACCTTTTGATGTTTGGTTGTGTTTTCCATGGAACAACTAACGATGAACTCAAGTCCATCCACACAATCTTCCACTCTATATAAATGCTGCATCAGAGAAGCAAGCGTCTCTTCCAAACTGTTAGCGAGTAGCGATGCTTCTCGAAAATCTCCCCGAGCTGCTAATGCTTTCACAGCATCGCCAGTCCACTGAACAAAGGAATCCCAATATGCTTCGGAATCTGGAGATAATTGAGGCGGCGAAAGATTGAGTTTATCGAGCTGTCCTCTCACGTGACTCAATGCATTGCGCGCTGCGACAATCTTGGAGGAGATCGAATTGTCCTGGTGTTTCCACAGCGCAGCTCGCAACGTGACCAATACAATCAAAATTCTACGCCAGTCTGGGATGACATTTGGCAACTCGCCCACTAAACTTGCCAGCTGGTCTCTCCTTGACAGCTTGTATTTTTTTTGGTTTCTAGCCATCGAATAGGTCAACACTCCAGACTGAACAAAGCTGTCGAGAGCATCGGCCAAGGTTCGTTTGCTATATCCTATTTCCACCATATCGGCCGCTGTAAAGGCGCTCGATTTTTGGGTTAAAAAAAACGTGACCAAATCGGCTCTAGCGCCTACACCAAAAAGAGCCCGCAAACGAAGTCCGAGAAGTGCAGGCACTTCACAGCTAGGTGGCTGAGACTTTCCACTACAGACAACGCGCAAAGGGGCCTGTTTTGTGAAAGTTGGCCATTTTGATTCTGAAATTGAATTCAACGTTTCTGCAAAAATTGAAAACGGAACATAGACCTCTGCTCCCAGCTCCTTCACCAAAGTTCGCAAACGGCTAACGGAAACAAAGTAATGAAACCTAGAGCACCAATCGAGCGCTTCATCGCGAAGACGTGGGTCGGATTCTGAAATGACCGCTGTAAGTATGATCAGCTCTTCAAGAGCGATCAGACAATTCTGATGCTGAGAATTGTCTCCTGCAACCCCCAAGGTGCTCCAAAGACGCCAGGCTAAACGGGCAAGCTCGTGATCCATTTGTTCGATGAATCGGCTCATAGCTTATGTTCCGAGTGCAGCTAGGGCGTTTGACAATTCTATTGCAAAGCCTTCAGACACATCGTGTGTCTTACACCATTAACTTTCCTGATTAGCGAGGATTATCCTCTCGATCTGATCGCTTTATCTTATCGATTCGCGAGAAACAAAGTCAATACAGAGGATCAATTAGCCTGCAAATGCATCCTTAAGCTATTTTCTATAAGCAGTTTAATCACAACACTCCCAAAAATGCACACGCCCTTACAGCCCTTTCATCAGCAATGGGTTCGCTTCGAACCTATTGCTGATGAAAGGATTCAACTGAGGTGGAAGGCGCGCGTTCGCGCGCCTGGAACCGAAGGCGAAAGGGAGCCGACTCAAATGAGTATCTGATGAAAAAGATTCTTATGTTATAGATCTGAATATGACGGCCCAAACTCCCAATCTCGAAGAGGCGAACGAACTGCTCGATCGCGTCAAAGCCAAGCCACAGACGCTGGCTGAGCGGAAGCGACTTGCGATTGATTTAGCGGCTCTGTTGCTGCGCGAATCGTCTCGCATCATGACGAGCGAAGAGAAAGCGCTCCAACAGCAGCTCGCTCGACTCATGCGCGATCCGACGGGCAAAGCGTTCACGGCAGCGCTCACCGATGAGTGCTTTCGAAGCGCGTCGCATGCGCGCATTGCCGACCAGATGATCTACTTGCTCCAGCAATTGGGGGTTCCTCAGTACTTCAATTGGCTCAAACGAGCCCAATTAATGCTGTTCAAAGTGCTTCCTGTAAAGCTCGCCAAATGGTTGATCCCATTTGCTGCGCACGAGCTCCGCAAGCAAACGGCGCGCGTCATCCTTCCTGGAGAATCTGCGCTTTTGAGTAAACACCTTCAGACCAGAAAGTCGCAGGGCGTCAGGCTCAATCTCAATCATTTAGGAGAGGCAATTTTAAGCGAGCGGGAAGCGCAGCATCGACTCGAGATTTATCTTGCCGACTTGGCCAAGCCAGACATCGAATACATCTCGGTAAAAATCTCAACGATTTTTAGCCAAATCAATTTGCTGGCGTGGGATGAGACGGTGAGCCACATCGCTGAGCGGCTCAAATTGCTCTATCGGGCGGCCATCAAGCACTCGCTTGTGCGAGCCGGTGGGCAAAAAGAGCCGAAATTCATCAATCTCGACATGGAAGAATACCGCGATCTGCATCTGACCGTAGATGTGTTTCAGCGGGTGCTCGACGATCCGGAATTTCATCACTATTCGGCCGGGATTGTCTTGCAGGCGTATTTGCCCGATTCGTACGCCGTGCAAAAACAGCTCACGGAATGGGCGAAACGGCGCGTGCATAACGGCGGCGGCTGGATTAAGGTGCGCATCGTGAAAGGGGCAAACCTCGCAATGGAGCAATTCGAGGCGTCGCTCAAAGGGTGGCCGCAAGCGCCATACCAAACAAAGAGCGAGGTCGACGCGAACTACAAGCGGATGGTTCTTTACGGGTGCCTGCCAGAAAATGCCCGCGCAGTGCATTTAGGAATTGCCAGCCACAACCTGTTCGACATCGCGTTTGCCATGTTGGTTCGCCTTGAAAATTGCGTCGAATCCTATGTCGGCTTTGAAATGCTCGAAGGGATGGCAGATCACATTCGGCGCGTGGTTCAGGCGCTCACGGGGGACATTTTGCTCTATTGTCCGGTCGCCACAAAAGAGGAATTTCAGCATGCGATTGCGTATTTGATTCGGCGTCTGGACGAAAACACAGGACCTGAGAATTTCTTGCGCCATGCATTTGGTCTAAAACCCGGCAGTGAAACCTGGGACAATCAAACAGCGCTCTTTTTGCAGGCATGCGAAGAGACTGAAAGCGTGTCAAAAACGGCTCGCCGCACGCAAAATCGGCTGGAGACTCCAGCGCATCACGATGAACACGCTCCGTTTGAAAATGAGCCCGACACAGACTTTTCGCTCCTCCAAAACCGGACGTGGGGCGAATCGATTGTGAGTGCGTGGAAGGCGGCTAAAATTCCTTCGATTCCATTGGTCATCGGAGGAAAAGAAGTGGATGACAACAAAGATGGTGTCGGACATAGCCCGAATCGACCGAATCAACCCCTCTACTCCTACACAAAAGCGCATCCTCACCACATCGAAGAGGCGCTAGCAAGCGCCAAAGCATATGAATCAACCTGGGGCCAAACGACGCTCCAGCACCGAAGCCGCTTGCTCGCAAACGCCGCACAAAAGCTGCGTGAGCGGCGGGGCGAGCTGCTCGGCGCGATGATGATGGACGCAGGCAAGACGCTGATGGAGGGAGATCCTGAAGTATCCGAAGCGATCGACTTTGCCGAATACTATCGAAGGCAGATGGCGAAAATGGCTTCGATGGGCGATTTGGCGTGGCGACCTAAAGGGACCGTACTCGTGACGCCGCCGTGGAATTTCCCGTGCGCAATTCCTGCAGGAGGCGTTTTTGCAGCGCTCATTGCAGGCAACTGCGTCCTGATAAAACCCGCCTCCGACACCGTGCTGGTAGCGTGGACGCTCGTCAATGCGCTCTGGGACGCAGGGGTGCCGCGCGAAGCGCTCCAGTTCATCCCATGCTCAGGCGAAGGGGTGGGCTCTAAGCTCATCCAAGATGCGCGAGTCAATTGCGTGATTTTGACGGGGGGCACGGAGACGGCGCGCAAGTTTCTTGAGCTTCGCCCTGGATTGGATTTAGCTGCTGAAACTGGCGGTAAGAATGCGATCATTGTGACGGCGCTGGCAGATCGAGATTTAACCATAAAGGATCTCATCCATTCGGCATTTAGCCATAGCGGGCAAAAGTGTTCTGCAGCATCGCTCGCTATTTTAGAGGCCGAAGTCTACGACGACCCAGCGTTCCGACGCCATTTGCGCGAAGCAGTTGCCAGTATGAAAGTAGGTCCCTCCCACGATCTAGCGACGAAAATCAATCCCCTGATCCATGAGCCGCGGGGCGTCTTGAAGCGCGCGCTCACAACTCTGGAGCCGGGAGAAGAATGGCTCCTCGAGCCAAAAGTGGATGCACACAATCCATGCCTCTGGAGTCCAGGGATTAAACTCGGAGTCAAGCCGGGCAGTTTTACCCACATGACCGAACTCTTTGGGCCTGTGCTCGGCCTGATGCGCGCAAAAAATCTAGAGCATGCGCTGGAGCTCGCCAATGCAGTTCCTTTTGGGTTGACTGCAGGACTTCAAAGTCTCGACGAGCGCGAGCAAGCGCTCTGGATCGAGAAGATCGAAGCGGGAAATTTGTATGTAAACCGGACGACAACCGGGGCCATCGTTCGACGCCAGCCCTTCGGTGGAACCAAAGCCAGCAGTTTCGGCGGCGGCTCGAAGGCCGGAGGACCTAACTACTTGCGGGAATTGACTACGGCCACTCAAGTGGGCTTGCCCCAACACAAAGCCCCTGTGAACGAATGGGTCAACAGCTTGACTGCCTTTTTAGAAAAACTCGATCTGACGGCAGAAAAATTGGGAATGTGGACCGCAAGCGTCGCCAATTACGCCTATTGGTGGAAACGGCTGAAACAAGAGAGAGATCCGACCAAGATCGTGGGCCAAGACAACTTCTTCCGCTATGTGCCAAGAAAGAAAATGATCCTCCGACTCGACAAGCGCGCCTCTGCCTTTGACGCCCTGCGCGTTGCCGCAGCAGCGCTCACCGTGGGCGCGCCGTTGGAGATCAGCTGGTCACCCGATGCAGCCTCCGCTGAGCTCGATTGGCTAGAGCTTGTGCCCGTGCTGAACGTCGTCCAGGAAGAAGAAGCGGCGTTCTTAGAGCGCGTGTTAAGGGGAAGTGAGGTAGAGCGCATCCGTTTAGTTGGACACCCATCCAAAGCGCTTCAGGAAGCTGCTGCAAAAGCCGGAGTCTATCTGATCGATGCGCCAGTGCTTGCCAATGGGCGCTGGGAGCTGCTCCACTATTTGCGAGAGGTGTCGCTCAGCGTCGATTATCACCGCTATGGGAATTTGGGATTGAGGGAAGGCGAGCTTAGGAAGGCGATTTTATAGCAGGGAGAGCGCTGGGTACGCTGTACTCAGCGATGAGGTTGGCGAGCACTGAAGGAAGCTGTGTTGTTTGAGCGACGACGCGCGCATTGGCGGCTCTTCTTGGGGCTCTGAATACTTCAGTGATTTGGGCTTGAATCGCTTTAGTCTTTCGGTTTGGTTCTTTTTCTCTTATCATCTGGAAAACATTCTTAGTGACAAGTGCTCCAAGAAATTTGCGATGACGCTCTTCTTCTGTCATAGAACTAGGAATGCCCTCACAAATTCGAGTCCAATTTAAGTCCAACCAACCCGAAAGGTGGCGGACTTCCTCCTCAGACTGGTCATTGATGCCCGCTGCCTGAAGCCAACAAATGGCTTCGCGTGCGATTCTGAGCTCTTCTAGATTCATGGTAGCCGCGTTGTCGTGATACGACAGCGCTCTCAGCAACCAGAGCCCAAAGGTTGCCTGTCCCTTCGCATAGCCTCTTTCTGCAATTTGTTGAAACCAATAAAGTCCTTCTCTTATTCTTTGGATGTCACGGCCTGGCGCTTCTGTAGCAGGAGCAGTTAACAGATCGTACGCTAGGCCGCATTCGGCATCTATGCGATTTTTAAGAAAATGTTGAACGGCACGGCAGCAGCAGTATATCGATAGCGCGGGAAGTGCAACGAAGCTACCTCCAGCAACTCCACCGACAACTCCTGATATCAAGTACCAAGAAGCGAGAGCAAGCCCTGCGGACCCTTGAGCTTTCATTGTAATAAACGCAAACAAAGCGCCGATAAAGTAGACCCCAATGCACAGAATTGCAAGTAGCGCAATCCCTGCCGCAACGTATGCGATCGTTTTCCATGGACGATCATAAGCGGGTCGAGCCTGCCCTTGGGTCAGGCCCAGTTCCTGAGATAAAAATGCGGGGCGTTTTGACCATACAGCAGTCGAGATAAAGTCCCAAAATTGCGCTTCTTCAAACACGCTTACGCAAACCGCTCGAATGACTCGTGGATCGTTGTCTGCTAGCGCAGGAGTTGGTCTTTCTTTTTCCCATAGAGTCAGGGCGTGTTGTTTTATTTTATTGTAAGGACATTCTTGAGATGTTGCGTACTGTGTAGCTCCCCAGCGAAAGTGGGGCCGTGTCTGAAGCAACTCTCTAGACGCATCATTGTCTTCAGGTAAATGGTCTAAGCCTGTGCGCACGTTTGAGGAACTAAACCACCAGCTCGTTACAACCGAAGGAGAAATCCAAGAGATTGTTGTATAGGGAATCCCCAAAAATCCGCACAGAGCAACTCCATTGATGTCCATCAGCGTGGCTTTAAAGTGCTCCCAGGCAAGTGCGTGGAGCTGCGCACCAGATTGACCATTGAGCCAAACGGCTTTCCATTTCCAACGGACTGCCTGCGCGCTGTGATAAACAACACCAACTCCTGCACAAACAGGAACGAGCAAAGCGCAGTAAGCCATGAAAGGAACTAGCTTAAGGACGCTTAAGCAAAGACTACTCTTTGTTGCCGAATCGGGCACGTTCGGCTGTAGACGTGTTCGAGCATACGCTTCCATCGCCTGGCCTGTGAACGAAATCGGCATTTGTGCAAACGTCAACGTCATGAGAAAATTCCTCGCTTTGGGAGCAAAAAATTCTAACGGATCCCCCTTTCACAAGCAACAAAATTAAAGAATCGTTAAAGTCTTTATTTTCATTGTCGGTCTCCTCTGCATCGCATAAGATGATCCTCCAGCTATGCAAACCCTCAACCCGCAGCAACAAACGGCCGCTACTCACGTCGAGGGGCCTCTGCTCGTTCTTGCGGGGGCGGGCTCTGGAAAAACGAGCGTGGTCACCCATCGGATTGCGCATCTGCTGGATCTAGGAATCCTCCCCTCCGACATCCTCGCTGTCACGTTCACAAATAAGGCGGCAGATGAGATGCGCGCGCGCATTCGGGCAAAGAAAAATGCGCAGGTGCTCGCGTGCACGTTCCATAGCCTCGGCGCGCGGATCTTGCGCGAATCGATTCAAGCGCTTGGCTACAAAAACGATTTCACGATCTACGACGCAGAAGACAGTGAAAAGCTTCTTAAAGGGTGTCTAGAGCAGCTGGGGCTTGGCAATGATCGGGCAGTCTTGAAGGAAATGCAGACAGCGATTTCGTCTGCTAAAAATAAACTTCTGGATCCAGAAAACGTGGAAGGGACGCTTCTGAAACAAGTGTATGGGCTCTACCAGCAGACGCTCCAGCGCTGCAACGCACTCGACTTCGACGATCTTCTCTACCTCACCGTCCATCTACTTCAGCAACACGAACAGTCTCGCACCGAATACCAGCAACGTTGGCTCTTTGTCTTGATTGATGAGTACCAAGACACCAATTTTGCCCAGTACACGCTGGTGCGTCTTTTGGTGGCAAAACACACCAATCTATTTGCAGTCGGCGATCCCGACCAATCGATCTACTCGTGGCGCGGCGCTCAATACAAAAACATCTTGCACTTTGAGCAAGATTTTCCAGGGGCAAAAGTCGTGCGCCTCGAACAAAATTATCGAAGCACGAACACCATTTTGCAAGCCTCGAACGCCCTCATCGAACACAACACAAATCGCTATGAAAAACGGCTTTGGTCTGCGCATGGCGAGGGCGACAAAATCGGACTTTTCCTAGCGCCGAGCGAACGGATGGAAGCCGAATTTGTCGCTACCCAAATCGGGCGAGGCTCTGAGACGCCCTTCGACGAAATTGCCATTTTTTACCGAACCAATGCGCAATCGAGAACCTTTGAAGATGCGCTCCTTAGCCGTCGAATCCCCTACACCATCGTCGGAGGCCTTTCGTTCTACGCGCGAAAAGAGATCAAAGACATGCTCGCCTTTTTAAGGGTTGTGGTGTCCGACGCCGATCTCATCTCTTTTTTGCGCACAATCAATCTCCCAAAGCGAGGTCTCGGCGCTGCGACGCTCGAGAAATTGATTCAAGCCGCGGCTCAAGCGGGAGCGCCGATCCTCCCCTTTTGCCAAGAGCTCGTAGCAAATCCCTCGAAGGCGCAAGGCGTAAAACTCAGCGCCAAGCAAAGTACAAATCTCGCTGGCTACTTACGCCTCATCCACACACTCCGCGACCTCAAACCCTCCCTTAAAATCCACGAACTTCTCGCCGAAGTGATCGATCAGTCGCGCTACATGGACGTATTAAAAGAAGACCCAGAGAGCCTCCAAGAGCGCAAAGAAAACCTCGATGAGCTGCTCGGCAAAGCAGCTGAGTGGGAAGAAGAGCGGGAAACTCCAACGCTCCAGCAATTCCTCGAAGAGCTGAGCCTCCGCTCGAACACCGATGAGAATGCGCACATCCCTTGCGTCAAGCTCATGACCCTGCACAATAGCAAAGGTCTCGAGTTCTCCCTCGTCTTCCTCGTCGGTCTAGAAGAAGATCTCTGTCCTCACATCAACGCCAAAGACGAGCCAGAAAAACTCGAAGAAGAGCGGCGTCTCTGCTACGTCGGAATGACCCGCGCCAAAGAACGCCTCTTCCTCACCGCCTCGCGCTACCGCTTCACATGGGGAACGCTGCGCCCCATGTCGCCGTCCCGCTTCTTAAAAGAGATTCCACCCCATTTCGTCAAAGACCTATCGCCTAAAAATGGCCTAAGCGCAGAAACATTCGGAGTCGGCGACGAGGTCTATCACCAAGAGTTTGGAGCTGGTATCGTGCAAAAGAGCTTTCAAAGCACGTTCGGGCTCACCTACGAAATCCATTTTCCGGATACGGGGGGCACACGCACGATTGCGGCGAAGTTTGCGAAGCTAAGAGCTTATGGCAGTGGAATTTAAGATACTGTTCAATATTTATTGAACAGTTGTATATACTGAACAGTATGAAGGGGAAATTCCTACAAGTCTCCACGAAGGCACGCGCCCACTACAACATCTATGCTAACAAATCCTCCGTGGTCTTGAAGTGGCTTCTCTATGAGGGAATCGCTAAAAAAGACTTTTCCCTCAGAGAAGTCGTGAGGGAAACACAGATCAGCCTAGGTCTGGTACAAAGGACATTCGAAGCATTGACGCTCAACGGCTGTCTCAAGCTAACAGGGGTCAGAACGGCCAAGAAATTCTCAATCAAAAAGCCAGAGAAACTCCTCGAACTGTGGTTGACCCACTACAATATCCTCATGAAATGCAAGCTTCGCTCTTACTCCACCGGATTTGCTGAGCGCAAGCAACTCCTGCAAGCACTGAAAAATTCTGGATTGCAGCAGCACGTTGTGCTGGCTTTACATTCAGCCGCTGAAGCGCATGGCTGCAAAAACACAAACCTCCAAACACTCGAATTGTATGTAATGAAACCTGGCATTCGCGATCAGATTGAAAAAGCGCTCCAGCTTCATCCGCAGGAAAGAAGCTACGAGGTCTTGCTGATCGAGCCCTACTACAAGAGTTTACTTGCTCAAACATCCAAAACAGAGCAAACTGAGCTACTTTGCACATCGCCTCTTCTCACGCTCCTCGATCTGTACCACTTCCCCTTGCGAGGCCAGGAGCAAGCAGAGTTCATGGTGGAGCGCACCCCTGAATTAAAACGCATCTACAAAGGAGGGCCTTATGAACGTGGAGCTCGCAACAGGAGATCGAGTCATCTCTGATTTTTTGCATTCGATCGGCCCTTGGCACCATTCTGTTGTCATCGGTGGAGGCTACGCTCTGTTCATTTATAAGCTCTATTTCGCAGACCAAGAAATCGGAAATCCTCCTGTAGGAACGCAAGACCTCGACTCTCTTCTTCCTCGCAAAATTCCAGAAGCATCTACAAAAAATATCGCCAACCATCTCGTGGAAGCAGGCTTCAAACCAAAGTTCAAAAATTACGACAATCCACCTACAACATCGTATTCCAAAATAATCGAGGGCCTTGACGTAGAAGTCGAGTTTCTAACGGACACAGCGTGGCGTGGAAATAAAAACAAAAATGTGTTGATCGCTGGAGTGTCCGCAGTTCCATTGAGCTATTTGACCTTGAGCTTGCAATGCACACTGAAATTCAAGACTTCTGAACAAGAGACTGGCCTGGTGGTTTCTCCAGGGGCTTGGATGCTCAATAAAGGCCTTGTATTCTCAAGACGTGCTAGCGAAGCTAAAATGGCCAAAGACCTCTATGGAATTTGGTACGTTGCAACGCAACTTGGCTCATTCTCAACAAACGCGATTGCAGAGCTAAAAACACTTGGAAAACAGCATCCAAAATGGTTCGACACCTTTCGCAAGAATTTGCACAGATGGATCGAGACCCAAGCCGATTGGGTAATGCTGGAAATGCAAGATCCATTCAAAAAACTCAGGCAACGTGACTTCGAGGCGTTAGTCCAAACCCTTCTAAATATTTAGAGGCTGATCATAGCGGCTTCCCCTTCCTTCGCAGCCTTTTTCTAACAGAAGTTTCATAGAACTTTTTGCGCAAACTTTCTGGAAGTGCATCGTAGGCTTTCTTCAGGAACGCTTTCAACTCATCTAAAAACGGATAGCGAGGATTGTATTGATATACCTGGGTCTTTCCTTGTGATTGTCTTACCACAATTCCTCCATGCTC
>CAYGHT010000023.1:0-14138 GCA_964349755.1 uncultured bacterium | reverse complement strand
GAGCACGAGAGCGAGCAGCATCTCCCCGCCCCAGGCCGACGGCTCGAACGAGGCTTTCTTCAAAGCGAACGGCCATGCCATTGCGAGTGAAGAGCATGATTTGCTGGCCTGTTTTGGTCAGTCTTGCGGCGATGAGTTCATCGCCCTCGTCGATGTTGAGGGCGTATACGCCTTTTCGCCGTGGATTGGAGAAGGCGGAGAGTTCAGTTTTCTTGACGACGCCTTTTAGCGTTGCGAGCAAGATGGAGGCTCCTTCTTCGTCATAGCTGCGGACGCGGAGGACGGCAGCCACTTTCTCGTTGGGTTGGAGATCTTCGAGCAAGTTGATCAAGGGGCGTCCCTTGGTGCGTCTACCCGTTTCTGGGATCTGCCAGACTTTGAGCCAGTAGCAACGGCCGAGGCTGGTGAATAGGAGAAGGGTGTCGTGCGTGGACGCTACGTAAATGTTTTTGAGGGTGTCGGTCTCTTTCATTTCCATGCCGATGACGCCAGCGCCACCCCGGCGCTGCTCGCGGAAGGTGTCGATCGGCATCCGCTTGATGTAATCGTCCTCTGAGATGGCGATCACGACTTGTTCGTCTGCGATGAGATCTTCCATCTGGAATTCCCCTTCGGCGGCAACGATTTTGGTTTTGCGCTCCGACTTGTGGGTTTTGCGGAGCTCTTCGAGTTCGGTACGGATGATGTCGTGCACCATCGATTCGGAGGCTAATACCGCTTTGTGGTGGGCGATTTTTTGGAGCAGTTCTTTGTGTTCGCTGTCGATCTTTTCGTGTTCGAGGCCGGTGAGCTGGTAGAGACGAAGGTCCAAAACAGCATTGGCTTGCCGCTCGGAGAGGCTGAATTTCGCCATGAGTTCAGTGCGGGCCAAATCGCGGGTCGACGAGGCGCGGATGAGGCGAACGACTTCGTCGAGCCGATCGAGGGCTTTGAGATACCCTTCGAGGATGTGGGCTCGAGCTTCTGCTTTATTGAGCTCGAATCGGGTTCTTCGGCGAATGACTTCAATCCGGTGATCGATCCAGGCGCTCATGAAGTGTTTGATGTTCATGGTGCGCGGCAGGCCGTGATCGAGGGCGAGCATGTTGCAGCCGAACGTGATTTGGAGGTCGGTGTTTTTATAGAGCTGATTGATCACGACGTCGGGGATTTCGCCGCGCTTGAGCTCGAGAACGATGCGAAGGCCATCTTTATCGGATTCATCGCGGATGTCGGAGAGGCCGGTGATCACTTTTTCGTTGATGAGCTCAGCGATGTGTTCAATCAGGCGCGATTTGTTGACGTTGTAGGGAACTTCATCGATGACGATGGCTTGTTTGTTGTTATTTTTTCCCTCTTCAACGCGCATGGAGGCGCGGAGCATCAATTTACCGCGGCCCGTGTGATACGCTTCCTTGATGCCGCGATAGCCGCAGATGACGCCGCCAGTGGGGAAATCGGGGCCCGGCATGACGTTCATGATTGCGTCGATCGAGACGTTGCGATCGCCAAGGACAAGAAGGGTTGCATCGATCAGCTCGCCCAAATTGTGGGGAGGAATGTTGGTCGCCATCCCGACAGCGATCCCGGAAGAGCCGTTGGCGAGTAGGTTGGGAAACTTTGCTGGGAATACGGTGGGCTCTTCTTTCGTCTCATCGTAGTTGGGAATCATCTCGACGGTTTCTTTGTCGAGATCTTCCATGAGGCCCATGGCTGAAGCAGTGAGGCGCGCTTCCGTATAACGCATTGCAGCGGGTGGATCTCCGTCGATGGAACCGAAGTTTCCCTGCCCATTGATGAGACAGTAGCGCATGACCCAATCTTGGGCCAACCGGACGAGGGTCGGATAAATGACGGTCTCACCGTGGGGGTGGTAATCGCCGGAAGTGTCGCCAGAAATTTTCGCACATTTTCTGTGTTTTGCGCCCGGCGTCAGATTGAGCTGCCGCATGGCGTAGAGGATGCGGCGCTGCGAGGGTTTCAGACCATCGCGCACATCGGGAAGGGCGCGGGAAATAATCACCGACATGGAGTAGCGAAGGTAGCTCTCCTTCATCTCTTCTTCGACGTTGCGCGGGACGATCACTTCATCTTTTGTGTACGACATATAAGGACTCTCTTAAATATCTAAGTTTTTTACTGACAGGGCGTGGGTCTCGATGAAGATGCGGCGGGGCTCTACTTCTTCGCCCATGAGCATTGAGAACATCCGGTCGGCGCTAATTGCATCGGGTAGGGTCACTTTTACAAGGGTCCGCGTGGCTGGATCCATGGTGGTGTCGCGCAGTTGATCGGCGTTCATCTCGCCAAGACCTTTGTAGCGCTGCAACTCGACGCCCTTGCGTCCGTTGATCCGAATTGCGTCGATGAGTTCGCGCAGCGTATGGTAGGTCGTGGTTTTGCCTCCCTCTTCGATGAGATCGAACAGATCGCCGCCTGCCACCGAATACTGCTCGAGGCGAACGGAATGGGCAGTGAGCTTTTCAGTGAGGGCGCGAAGGCGGCTCGGATCGAACAATTCCATGAACGCAAGCGACTTGATCACTAGTGAGCGCATCTCCTCGGTGATCTCTTCAGCAGGGATGGAGGCGAGCGTCTCTTCGTGTTTTTTGCGCTGGGCGTCTTCGTTCTGTTTTTTCTGAGCGACGAGTTCTTGTTCGGTGTGGAAAAACTGGTACTTATCGCCGAAGGCGACTTGGTACTGAGGCCAGAGGCCGTCTTTGGATTTGGCGGCCACAAAGTCTCGGAAGCGGATGCCCTTGCGCTCGAGCGCTTGGATGAACGACTCGACATCAAGGATGAGCTCCACGAGTTGCTCGGTCTGCTCTTTGCTTAAAACCGTTTTCGAGTGGGCTTTGTGGATGGCGATGTCGCTCAATCCCAATCGGAGCAAGTATTCGTCCATCTCTTTTTCGGAGTGGATGTACTGGCTTGTCTTTTTACGAGTCACTTTAAATAGAGGTGGGCGCGCAATGTACACGAAATTGTTTTCGATGAGCGCTGGCATATGGCGATAGAAGAATGTGAGTAGCAGCGTCCGGATGTGCGAGCCGTCCACGTCGGCGTCCGTCATGATGATCACTTTGTGATAGCGGAGTTTAGCGACGTTGAACGACTCTTGGCCAATTCCGCAGCCGAGAGCGGCAACCATGTTGCCTACTTCTTGGTTTTGGAGCACCTTTGGAATCCGGGCTTTTTCGACGTTCAGAATTTTACCGCGAATGGGCAAAATGGCTTGGAACCTTCGATCCCGTCCCCCTTTCGCCGATCCTCCCGCAGAATCTCCCTCAACGATGTAGAGCTCGCAGAGCGCTGGATCGCTCTCTTGACAGTCGGTGAGCTTACCGGGAAGGCGGCCCGAATCGAGCGCCGTTTTGCGAAGCGTGAGCTCGCGCGCTTTTTTGGCAGCCTCGCGCGCCTGCGCTGCGATGATCGATTTCTCAGCGATGAGTTTTGCAATGCTCGGATTTTCGTCGAGGTATCTCGCCAGATGCTCGCCTACGATCATTTGGGCGATGCCAGCGACTTCGTTGTTGCCGAGTTTTTGCTTTGTCTGTCCTTCAAACTGAGGGTTGGGGACCTTGCACGAGATCACTGCGGTGAGCCCCTCGCGCATATCGTCGCCGCTGATGGAAATTTTGTCCGTCTTGAGAAGCGAGTGTTGTTTGATGTAGCTATTCAGCACGCGAGTCAGCGCCGTCGAAAACCCGGTTAAGTGAGTTCCGCCCTGGCGCGTCGCAATGTTGTTGACGTAGGTGTAAAGCGTTTCTGTGTACGTGTCGTTCCACTGCATGGCCACTTCAAACTCGATCGGCCCATCGTGCCCTTCCTTGACTGCATGCACATAGATCGGCTTTGGGAAGAGCGGAATTTTCCCCTCGTTCAAATAGCTCACAAACGACGAGATGCCGCCCTCATAATTGAAGCGGACCGGTTCGTGGCTCGCATCGCGCTCGTCTTGGAAGAGGATCGTAATGCCCCGGTTTAAAAAGGCCAGCTCGCGGAGTCGCTTGAGCAAAATGTCGTAATCAAAGGAGAGCACCGAAAAGATCGTGTCGTCCGGAGTGAACGCCACCGTGGTTCCCCGCTTGGTCGTCGTCCCCAATTTCTTGAGGACCCCTTGCGGCTTACCCTTCTGGAAGGTCATCTCATAGACGTGGCCATTCTTATACACCGTCGCAACGAGCTTTTTGGAAAGCGCATTGACGCAAGAAACGCCGACGCCGTGAAGACCGCCCGACACTTTGTACGTATTCTTGTCGAACTTACCGCCCGCGTGCAAGATGGTCATGACCACCTCGAGCGCCGTCACCTCGCGCCCCTGCTTGACCGACTCCTTCTCATGCCGCTCAATCGGAATGCCGCGCCCATCGTCTTCCACGGTGCAGCTTCCATCGGCATGGAGCGTCACGAGGATCTCTTTGCAATACCCCGCCATCGCTTCGTCGATGCAGTTGTCGACCACTTCGTAGACCAGCTGATGAAGACCGTTGGTATGGGTGTCGCCGATGTACATCCCAGGCCGCTCCCGCACCGCCTGAAGCCCTTCTAAGACGGTGATTGAACTGGCGTCGTATTCCTTGTCTTTACTCATCGTGGTCATACCTTACATACTCTCGTTCTTCATTCTTTTTTAGCCGATGCGAACTATGAGATTCCGCACGGAAAATTGTCGCCCGAGCTCTTTGAGTAGCCGAGGCTTTTCATGCCGAGATAGCAAACTATACAGTGTAGAGCTTTTCACCTTCACCGTCAACACCCCATCGACATACGAAACCGGCTCCGTAAACGGGGCCATTTTAGGTCCAATGAGACTAAACCAACAACGGAAAATCTCCTCCGTCGGAGTCTCGGAAAGGGTGCGAAGCGATTTGAGAATCTCGGGAAGGAGGGAGACAAGCGTCTTCTCCGTCCGACTCGTTCCATTGAAATTTCGTGGCGTTCTTCGCATGAGGTGCGCGTGTGGTGGATGGGTGTTGTGTTGATTTCACGATAGTGAATGCAGGAGCTTTTTTCAAATGGAAATTTACAGCTCTTTGAAGAACAGGGGCCCATCTATTCAGAAAGCGGATCAAACACCTTGACTTCAGCATCTCTAAAATGCTTTACATTTTGAGTAATGACAATTAAGTCATGTCGAGCAGCGGTTGCTGCAATTAAAGAATCAATAGCAGCAAGTATAATCCCCTTACGTCTTGCTCGCGCATTCATCAAAGCCCAAATCGAACAAACTTGCTGATCCACGGGCAAAATCCTCCCTTCAAAATGCGAAACCACACCTCCACTTAACCAATCTTGAAGCGCGTTTTTACTTCGATCTCCGACCGGAAGCGAGGCAATGCCGCATTGGATTTCTCCGATTGTTAAAACGCTGATGAAATAAGAAGCACTGCTGTGTCTCGCCACCCATGCTTCCAACTTTTTTCCATTTGGAGTTTGGTGCTTTCTTAATGTAGATAGAGTGCACGTATCGAGCAAATAGGTCATAAATCAATTTCTCTCATCGCATCTTGAGCTCTGGCGATGTCTATCTCTGCGTCAGGATAAGGGCAGTCCCTAAAAACTTCGACCAACGTTTTATTCGGTTGAAGATAACGATCAAATTCTTTCTTTGAAACCACATAAGCGACAGGCTCGCCATTTTTAGTAATCGTTTGGTAGCCATCACAAACTGCTTCATTGATTACGCGAGAGAATTTAGCTTTTGCTTCTTGAAGCTGCCAGGTTTTGTGCCTTCTGGAAGAACCGGAGCGTCGTCTGGAAATTTTCGTTTTCATCGATCACCTACTAGTCTGACTAGTCTTCAGTCTATCAAAACTCGAATTTTAAGGAAATATGGGCAATATAGCGAGCCGGTTGCAAAAATTCTTTAAACCGGCTACTCATCAGCCTTAGGGTATACCCTCTCCACCAACACGAAAGGATTTTTCCATGGACACTAAAGAGAAACGGGTCGTCATTGTCACAGGGAGCTGCGGGCGCATTGGAACCAATGTGGTTCGGAAACTGGGCGAAAAATACCATCTGGTTGGGTTTGAGCTGCTCAGGGCGATCTACGCGTCTGCTCAAGAGGAGCTGGTTCCTGTGGATCTCTCTTCGGATGAGAGCGTGAGCCAAGCGTTCATGCACATCAAGAACTTCTATGGCACTCGCATCGCCTCGGTGATCCACTTGGCGGCTTATTATAGTTTTAGCGAGCAGCATTCGCCAAAATACGATGAGATCACGGTCAAAGGGACTCAGCGACTTCTTAAAGCGCTTCAGGGTTTTGAAGTGGAGCAGTTTCTGTTTTCAAGTACGATGCTCGTGCATGCGCCGACGTGTCCGGGCTGTCCAATTACGGAAGACTCCCCTGTCGCCCCAAGCTGGGATTACCCGCTTTCTAAGGTCCACACAGAGGCGCTCATCCATGAACTGAGGGGAAATACTCCTTCGGTCATTTTGCGCGTGGCGGGAGTTTATGACGACAAGTGCCATTCGATTCCCATCAGCCATCAGATTCAGCGGATCTATGAAAAGAGATTGGAAAGTCGACTCTTTTCAGGCGACATTTGTCATGGGGCATCGTTTGTACACATGGACGATTTAGTGGACGCGATTGCGCTTGCAGTCGACAAGCGCTCTACCTTGCCACCCGAGACGACGCTACTCATCGGCGAGCCGACGACGATGAGCTATGACGCGCTGCAGCGGTGCATTTCGCGCCTTCTTTTCGACAAGGAGTTTTCGACTCTGTCGATTCCGAAACCGCTCGCTAAATTGGGCGCATTTTTGCAGTGCCACATTCCGTTCAAGGACAAGCCGTTCATCCGCCCATGGATGATCGCTCTTGCGGATGATCACTACGAGCTAGACATCACAAAAGCCAAAAAGCTTCTGGGTTGGGCGCCGAAACGCTCGATCGAGCTGACGCTTCCTAAAATGATCGACGAGCTCAAGCGCGACCCGGCCGCCTGGTATAAAGCCAATCAATTGAGAAGATAATGATCCGCTGGCTCTCGTTATTTTTAGGGATTTATCTCTTCGCTACGAGCCTTGCGTTTGGCGAGGCGTCTGTGGCCATGTCCATCAGCGATCGGGCGGCTGCTTTCGCGCTCATTTTGCTGGGCTTGAGACGCCCTGGCGCCATTCAGCTTTGGGGATTTGTGCTCGTCGGGCTGTGGCTCGGCATCGCGCCGCTTCTTTTCTGGGCCAAAAGCGAATCGACGTATCTCAACAACACGTTCTGCAGCCTCGGTGCGTTTGCTTTGTTTCTAGCGACGCCCCATCCCCGCTCGGACTCGGAGCCCTCGATTCCCCCTGGCTGGTCCTACAACCCATCGTCGTGGCCGCAGCGCCTTCCAATTGCAGCGCTCGCTTTGATCGGATGGATGCTCTCGCGCTACATGGCGGCCTTTGAGCTGGGCTACATCGACGCGGTGTGGGATCCTTTTTTCCCCGGCGGCACGCTGGAGGTCATCACCTCCAAGGTGTCGCGCTCCTTTCCCGTGCCCGACGCCGGACTTGGCGCCCTTGCTTACATGCTCGAGATGCTCTCTGCATTTAAGGGCGGAACGAGCCGCTGGAGGACGATGCCGTGGATGGTGATTGTGTTTGGGCTGCTTGCAATTCCGTTAAGCCTAACGAGCGTGCTGCTGATCTTGCTCCAACCGCTCGTGGTGGGCGCTTGGTGCACGTGGTGTCTTCTAACTGCCGCGTGCATGCTCGTCTTGATGGCGCTTTCGCTTGATGAGGTGACGGCGGCGGTGCAGCACTTGCGAAGAGCGCGCGGGAAACCGCTGTTGCGACTTCTGCTGGAAGGAAGCGAGTGCCCAGGATCCAGTGTCGATGGGCGTACGCCTTCGCTGGACGCCTCAATGGCAACGCTGTTGAAGGCCTCGTGCTGGGGCGTCACACTGCCGTGGAATCTAGCAGTGTCGATGCTGCTAGGTGCAGGACTCATGCTCGCTCCATGGGCGCTGGGAGTGGGTGGCACGCTTGCAGGAGTCGATCACGTGTGCGGCGCGCTTGTGGTGGTGGTCTCGGCGCTTAGCACTGCGGAAGTGGCAAGAGCCGTCCGCTGGATCAATATCGCGCTTGCTGCGGGTGTGGGTGTGGCGGGAGCGGCGCTGGGAGAAACAGCGCTCGTGCATGCGTGCGCCGCTGTCGGGCTTGCGCTCCTCGCCATTCGGCGTGGGCCGGTGCGAGAGCAAAGTGGCTTAAGAGCGGATTAAAAGCACTGAGATACAGCTAGATAGAGCGAACTCAGAGTAAACGTCTGCACGAATTCGAAGTAAAAGATAACTTTAATTCGAAGTAAAAATTGCTGTCATCCAAGCCTTTCCTTCTCCTTGTTTCTTGCGCAAGTCAGTGTGAATTTGTTCAATTGCAGGGGCATAGCGTTCGCGAATGCTTTTTCCAGCTGTTAAGGCTACCTGTTCTTGATAAACATGTGCCATCAGGTTCTGATCTTCCAACATATCGATCCAAGCTTGGCCGTCTTGAATCAACTGGTGGTGAAATGCCTGTTTAATCACATCGCGCGGCAAGCTTACTTGAACGCCATTGTAGACTAAGTAGTCCTTCATTGTTTTCCAGGAAAGCTCAAAGGTAAACTGGAATGCGCCAATCAATGCGATCTGATACAAATGGTTGGTCGGTTCATGCGCAGTCGCGCGCAACGCTTCGCGCAATCGATTGAGCGCTTTACTGAGGTTTTCAAGGCGTTGTTGCCAACGAATGGCTTCGTTCATAAGCCCACAATATTGCTCTAAGCGCTCAAGGAAGAGATGTGATCCCTTACCGCTTCTTCTTCGCTTTAGGCTTCACCAGCTTTTTCTTCTTGAGTGGAGCTTTTTTCTTCGCCTTGACCTTCGACTTCGGAGCCAATTGCTTGGGCAAATCAGCTGCCCCCTTCCCTTCCATCTCGATGCCAAACAAGGCAGACAATGCGCTCTCTTCAACGACATCTGCTCCGCCCAAGCCAACGCCTTCTGCAGCGCTTGCGGAAGCGACAAGATCGAGGTGATCGACGTGGCGAAGGAGGAAGAGCCACTCGGGTTTGGTATCGATGGAGGTACCGACTCCGTATAAAACGGCGGCGAGGTGCTTGCATAGTCCTGCGCTGTCGGGACAGCTGCAGCGCATGGAGATTTCGCGAGGGGCTGGGAAAAGGCCTCCTGTTTGATCGACGAGGATGGACATGACCGCTTTAGAGAATTTTCCCTGGAGCAGTTCGATGAGAGAATCGATTTTGCCAGAGCAACTCTTGACGAGCGATTTCCACTTGCTCTCATTCATGGCTTTGATTTCCACGGTGATTTTGTAAAGCGAGGAGCCCATCACTTGGGCGTCGATGCGCCCTTTGCTGACTTGGAGATCGATGACGGAGCCATTGCGAAGGTAAGTGCGGCCGCGGGGAAGGCGATTGGAGTAATCGCTGTAGGTTTCGAGGTTATTGCACCAGGCTTTGCCCCAAAAGGTGTTGGCGATTTGGCGACCCTCTGTGATGACGGGGTTGAGCGCTTTGCCTTTCTTTTGAGCCGACTGAACTTGTTTGGCAGCGTTGGCTCTTCGCTCAGCGACTGGCACATATTTAGGCCAGCTAAATCGACTCGAAACTCTTCCGTAATATCCCATGTGTTTATTCCTCTTGCAGTGCGCGCCCAATGTCGAGTGAAACCATCTTGAGCACCTCGTCGTTGGACAATTCGGTGAGCAAAAGTTCGCCTTCTCCTTCGAGCACTTCGTTAGACAATGTTTTTTTCGACGCAATCAATGCATCGATCTTTTCTTCAATGGTTCCCTGGCAAATGAATTGATGCACGAGAACGGGATGTTTTTGGCCGATGCGATACGCCCGATCGGTCGCTTGATTTTCAACTGCTGGATTCCACCAACGGTCGAAGTGAATGACGTGGCTGGCGCGCGTGAGATTGAGTCCTGTACCGCCCGCTTTGAGTGAGAGGAGAAAGAAGGGAGGTCCATCGGGCTCTTGAAATTGCTGCACCAACTGAGCTCGTTTAGGGATGGGCGTATCGCCGTGGAGCATGAGACCTTCTCTACTAAAGAGCGTGGTAAGAAACGAGAAAAGGGCAGGCATGACTTCCTTAAATTGCGTGAAGATTAAAACTTTTTCTTGTTTTTCTGCAATCTCTTCGCAAATAGCGCGAAGGCGTGCCCACTTTCCGCTTGCGCTCTCAGCAAAAGCACCAAATCCTTGCCACTGATCGGGGTGGTTGCAAATTTGCTTGAGCCGCATCAACGAAGAAAGGACAGCCCCTCGCCGCTGCATCCCTTCTGCGCTCTTTAATTTTTCTGCGAGCTCTTGAATTGTTTGCGTGTAAAGACGGACCTGTTCGAGGCTCAATGAACAATACGCCTTCATTTCCGTCTTGTCGGGTAAATCTGAGATGATGGTTTTATCGCTCTTGAGCCTTCGTAAAATATAGGGCTGCGTGAGCTTGCGGAGCGCATTTGTAAATTGCGCTCGATCCGCATTCTTCAGGTGCGCAGCAAATGCTTTACTCGAGCCCAAAAGGCCAGGCGAGGTGAAATCAAACAAAGACCACAAATCGCCGAGCCGATTTTCGATGGGCGTCCCCGTGAGCGCCAAGCGCATTTCACTGTGAAGTGCTTTTGTTGAGCGGGTTTGCTTGGCCGCTGGATTCTTGATCGCTTGGGCCTCATCGAGAATGACGAGATCCCAGTGAGTGTCTTGGATGTCCTTGAAGCGATGGACATAGCCATAGGTCGTTAAGATGAGATCTGCTTCGCTCCATGGAATTTGAATCGAAGCTGACGTATGCGCAACGCTTAAACGAAGCGTCGGTGCAAACCGCGCCGCTTCCGCCTGCCAATTGCCGAGCAGCGACGCGGGAACCACCAAGAGATGCGGTTTTCCGACGCCCTGCGGACGATGCGCCTTGATGGCAAGCAAAAGCGAGAGCACCTGAATGGTTTTGCCAAGACCCATGTCGTCGGCTAAACACCCTCCCAGTCGCAGGCGATACAAGGTCCAGAGCCACTGAACACCGCGGTGCTGATACGGTCGCAGGGTTCCTTGGAGCTCTTTGTAGGGCGGCTTGCACGCATCGGGGTTCTTGAGCTCAGAAAGCATCTGCTTCAACCAGCTGCCAGGGGTGAGTTGAGCCCACTCTTTCTCAACGTCTAGCGCCGATTCATTCGCCGAGTCAGCAGCGCTGGAAAGGCCTGTCAGCAAACGGAGCCCTTCGGCCATCGATAGTCCATTTTTCGCAGAGCGTTTCAGCTGATCCCAATGGGCGAGTACAGATTGGAGTTTGTCTCGATCGAGCTCAACCCATTTTCCTTTCAGTTGAACGAGCGGATCGCCTCCTCGTGAGATCGCTTCCCACTCTTCGTGCGTAATGGTGATCCCATCGCCCAAACTCAAGCGCACATCGAAATCGAGCACACTGCTCAGGCCTAGCGTTGAAGGAGGCTTGTCTCCTAAGTGAACTTCTGCTCGCAACCTGGAAGGGCGCCCCGAGTTCCACCAGTTAGGCACGCGAACGAGGATGCCGCTCTCTTCCATCACCGGAATTGCCTGCAAGAACTCGTGCGCTTGACGCACACTCCAAGAACCCACCTCGAAAATGGCTTTCGAATCGAAGAGCTGTTTTACAAATGGACTCTGGAGCGCCGCCCGCTGCACAGGCATGAGGAGAGCCAGAAGCGTCGCCTTGTTGTGCGTCTGAATCGACTCTTGAAACGCTTTTTTGAGTGGCAAGTGCTGGGGCGTCGCCGTCTCTGAAGCAAGCTGCGTCGTATAGGTCGCTAAGAAAGCAAAGGGGCGCTCCGGATTTCGTTTGTCTTCTGCCAAGTGAAAGCAAACGCGCCCGATTAAATTCCAGCGCGCGCTGTACTGCGCCAGATACTCTTGCAAAGAGCCAGCGAAGTGCTTGAGCTCTTCATGCAATTGTTGCTCCATCTCGCGCCACAACTGAACAAGAAGCTCGGCGGTGAGGTAATCTCTTCCCCGCATGAATGGCGCTAAAGAGAGGAGCTCATCCACATTGGGTGGAGCAAGTGGGCCAGAGCCTTGCGTGCGACAGATCTGCCCAATGAACTTGCGCCCAAATGACTGCCAAAAAAGAGCGCTTGCCCCAAGCGGTGTCTGAACGTCGTTGAGGCTTAAATGGAGAAGTCCCGCGCTCGGCGAGATTGCGAAAAGACGGTGGATGGGCTCAAGTTCGGCAGGAACTTCCGAAAAGGCGAGGCGTCCGTCAGGCGAGAGGGTGAGTTCGATGGTCATCGGTTCTACGCCCCAGCAATTTTTTTACTTAGAGTGGCGCTTGCGATCCACTTCGGTCAGCCAAATCTTGCGCATCCGGATGAAATTAGGAGTCACTTCGACGAGCTCGTCATCGGCGATGTAGTCGATGGCTTGCTCCAGGGTGAATTTTCTTGGGGGGGTGAGCAAGATGTTTTCGTCGCTGCCGGCGGCGCGGACGTTGGTGAGCTGTTTGGCGCGCGTCGCGTTCACGATGAGGTCGTTTTCTCGGGCGTGTTCGCCGACGACCATTCCTTCGTAGACTTCATCGCCGGGTTTGACAAAGAGCGAGCCCCGCTCTTGGAGGCTAAAGAGTCCGTAGGCATTGGCTTTGCCGGGGCCGTTGGAAATGAGGACGCCGCGTAGACGACCGACGATCTCTCCTTTCCAGGGCGTAAAACTCTCGAAAATGGAGGTCAGGATGCCGAGGCCTGAGGTGCGGGTCAAGAAGTCGTTGCGATAGCCCATGAGGCCGCGAGTGGGGACGAGGAAGCTCATGGTGGTGAGACCGTGCTCTGAGGTGGTGAGCGAGCGCATTTCGCCTTTTCTTCGAGAGAGATCGTCGATGATGGTGCCGGAAAATTCTTCGGGCACTTCGATGTGCACGCGCTCGAGTGGTTCGTTGGCTACGCCATCGATCATTTTGGTGATGACCTTTGGTTTTGAGATCGACATTTCGTAACCTTCTCTTCGCATGGTCTCGATCAAGACGGCGAGATGGAGCTCTCCTCTACCGCAGACGCGGATGGCGTCGTCGCGATCTTTGAGCTCTTCGATTTTGAGCGAGATGTTGGCTCTTTTTTCTCGCATGAGGCGATCGCGGAGTTTATTCATGGTGACGTGCTTGCCGTCTTTGCCTGCAAAGGGGCTGGTGTTGACGACAAATTCGACGGAGACGGTGGGTTCTGCGAGTGTGATGGGAGGGAGCTGGACGATTTTGTCTGAGGCGCAGAGGGTGTCGCCGATTTCTACTTCAGGCACGCCAGAGAGCGATACGATGTCGCCAGCGCCAGCGTCGTTCATCTCTACTTTTTTAAGGCCGAGATGCCCCTCGACTTTGACGATGCGATGCGTGGTGTGGTTGCCGTGCCGATCGACGCGAGTGAGGGTATCGCCTTTGGCGACTTTGCCCTCTAAAATACGCCCTGTCGCCTGCCGACCTAGGTAGTCATCGTAGGAGAGCGTGGCCGCTTGCATGAGGAACGAAAGCTCGAGCGAGCCGGGTGGCGGTGGGGCGGCTTTGAGAATGAGCTCGAAGAGCGGTGCGAGATCTTTTGGGGTGTCGCCAACTTTCTCAATGGCATAACCGTTGAATCCAGAGGCGTAAATGTAGGCAAAATCGAGCTGCTCGTCGGTGGCTCCGAGCTCCAAGAAGAGATCGAACGTCTCATTGAGAACGCGGTCGGGATCGGCGTGAGGACGATCGATTTTGTTGAGAACGACGATGGGGCGCAGTCCCATTTTGAGGGCGCGCGAAAGAACAAATCGCGTTTGCGGCATTGGGCCTTCTTGAGCATCGACGAGGAGAAGAACCGAATTGACCATGCCGAGGACCCGTTCCACTTCGCCAGAGAAGTCGGCGTGACCTGGAGTGTCGATGATGTTGATCTTAAAATCTTTGTAGAAGATCGATGTGTGCTTGGCGAAAATGGTGATGCCCCGCTCTTTTTCTTGATCGAAACTGTCCATGACCCGCTCGGGGACTTTTTCGTTTTCGCGAAAAATATTGGATTGCTTCAGCAGGCTATCGAGCAATGTGGTTTTGCCGTGGTCGATGTGCGCGATGATGGCGATGTTGCGAATCTGTTTCGGATCGTAGGTCTTGCTCGATTGGTTCATTCAGGGCTCCTGGTGGTGCCGAGTACTATATGCCAACGCAATGCCGATC
>CAYGHT010000022.1:0-14741 GCA_964349755.1 uncultured bacterium | reverse complement strand
ACTTTGTTGGATCATTCATTTTCACCTAAGATTCTCATGATCAGGGTTTACCACAGAGAGCACAGAGGACACAGAGTATTCTCTTTTCTCTGTGCTCTCTGTGGTTATAACCTTTTCGCCCATGAGGCAACTTTAACAAAATGGACTTCAAGTTCCTATTGCTAAAATTCGATGGCATTGATAGGCTGTCCTCTTTCTTGCAAAATTTCTATAAACAGGAGTAACCCTTTACATGTCCCCTCAAACCCCCTCTCACGATTGGAATACCAGCAACATTCTTGACGATGTCGACTTTCAAGAACACGAAGCACGGCAATTTCGCGACTTATTGCATGGCCGAGAAAAACCCGGCTCTGAAGGTTCGCTCTCTCTTCTGAATGTGGGTCAAATTTTGAATGGCCGCATTGCTGAAGTGTCTAAAGACTACGTAGTGATCGATGTGGGATTGAAGTCGGAGGGGCTTGTTCCGATTTCTGAGTTTGGCGAGCCGGAAGAAATTGTGCTCGGCAACGATGTCGAAGTGTATCTCGATCAAGCGGAAGGCGAAGATGGTCAAATCGTTTTGTCGAGAGAAAAAGCGCGTAAATTCCGTCAGTGGGAACACATTGTTCACAATTGTACCGAAGGGTCGATCGTGAAGGGGTTTGTGCTTCGAAAGGTCAAGGGCGGTCTGATGGTCGATATCGGGATGGAGGCGTTTCTTCCAGGCTCGCAAATCGACAATAAGCGAATTAAAAATCTCGATGATTTCATCGGGAAGACTTACGATTTCAAGATTTTAAAAATCAACATCGAGCGCAAAAATATCGTCGTTTCTCGCCGCGAGCTTCTCGAGGAAGAGCGGGTATCGCGCAAAGCCGAATTGCTGGAAAATATCCAAGAGGGGACGTTCCGCTCAGGCGTTGTGAAGAACATCACCGATTTTGGTGTCTTTTTGGACCTCGATGGAATCGATGGATTGCTCCACATCACCGACATGACCTGGAAGCGAATCAAACACCCTTCGGAGATTGTCCATTTAGGCCAAGAGCTCGAAGTTGTGATTCTGCATGTGGATCGAGAAAAGGGGCGCGTTGCGCTGGGCCTGAAGCAAAAAGAATCGAATCCTTGGGAAGAGATCGAAAAGCGCTATCCCATTGGAACCAAAGTCACTGGCAAGGTGCTGAACCTCGTCTCGTATGGAGCGTTTCTTGAGATTGAGCCGGGCATTGAAGGGCTCATCCACGTCTCCGAAATGTCCTGGACGAAAAACATCACCGACCCGAGCGAGGCTGTTCATGTGGGCGATGAAGTTTCTGCGATCGTTCTCGCGGTTCAAAAAGACGAGGGTAAAATCTCTTTGGGGATCAAGCAACTCGAGCGCAATCCTTGGGAAGAGGTTGAGCGCAAATATCCTGTGGGCGCAAGTGTCGTAGCTGAGATTCGCAATTTGACGAACTACGGCGCGTTTGTCGAGTTGGAGCCTGGTGTCGATGGATTGATCCACATTTCTGATTTGAGCTGGATCAAGAAAGTATCTCACCCTTCCGAAGTGCTCAAAAAAGGGGACAAGGTTGAAGCGGTGATTCTTTCGGTCGATAAAGAGAGCAAAAAAATTACGCTGGGCGTTAAGCAACTCGGAATGAATCCATGGGAATCGATTGAGCGAACACTGCCCATTGGTTCCTTAGTGCAAGGCGTTGTGACGAAGACGACGGCATTTGGAGCATTTGTCCAGTTAGACAATGGAATTGAAGCATTGATTCACGTGACGGAACTTTCTGATCAGCCATTTAGCAAAGTAGAAGACGTGGTCTCCAAAGGGGATAATGTCACGGCTAAAGTGATCAAGCTCGATCCAGAACACAAGAAAGTCGCTCTTTCGATCAAAGAATATTTGATCGAAAAGAACCAACAGAATCGAGATGACATCGTTGTCGGCTCCAGGGCGAAGAAACCGAAGAAAAAATCGCGCGATCGCGACCATGAACGCGAAGAAGAAGAGCTGTAAAAAGGAATTCGATGAATAAAGATCTCATAGCGATTTTTGAATACCTTGAGCGTGAAAAGGGGATTAAGCGCGAAATTGTCATCAGTGCAATCGCTGAAAGTCTCCAAGCCGCTGCGCGCAAGAGCGTCAAGGGGCTCGGCGAAAAGGTGAGCGTCGAGATTCACCCGAAAACGGGCGAAATCGAGGTGTTCACACAGAAGCGGATTGTCGACCAAGTCACCAATTCGCAAGAGGAAATAGGCATCGCGGAAGCCCGCACGTTGGAATCGGAATGCCAAGTGGGTCAGTGGCTGGAAATTTCCATTACCCCGCAAGATTTTGGTCGGGTTGCCGCTGCTGCTGCAAGGCAGATCATTGCTCAAAAGCTCAAAGGAGCTGAGCGCGATGTGATTTATGAAGAATATCGCCATCGCGTGGGAGAGCTGATCTCAGGAACCGTAAAACGGTTTATCCGAGGACGCACGGTGGTGGTGGACCTTGGCAAAGTGGAAGCCATTTTGCCAGAGCGCAATTACCCGAAGCTCGAGCGTTATAACGAGGGCGATAAGGTGCAGGCGCTTTTGCATGAAGTGCGCGACACAGAGGGCGGCGGCGCGGAAGTGATTTTAAGCCGAAGCCATCCAGAGTTTGTTTCAGCGCTGTTCATCCAAGAAGTTCCAGAGCTTCACGACAAGACGGTCGTGATTGAAAAAATCGCGCGAGATCCAGGGTATCGGACGAAGCTTGCAGTTCGCTCGTACGATCCGAAAGTGGATCCTGTTGGCACGTGTGTGGGTGTTCGTGGAACGCGGATCAAAAACGTCATTCGAGAGCTCAACAATGAGAAAATCGATGTCGTTCCTTACTCGGACGATCCGATCCAGCTCCTCCAGAATCTACTCGCCCCTTCAGAGGTGAAAAAACTCAAAGAATTTGGGACGAAAGTTTCTCTTGTCGTGAAAGATGAGGACTACCCTCTTGTGATTGGCAAAAGGGGAATGAATGCTCGTCTGATTGGGCAAATTCTCGAGCGCGAGCTCGAGGTTCAAAAGATCACCGAGTACCAGAAAATTCTTTCGCTCCAGATGGCTGAGTTCTCTGAATCGGACGATCCAACATTGAATGATCGAATTAAGATTGAAGGGGTGAGCGGTTTCATCACTGAAAGTCTGGTCAGCGCCGGATTTGATACGCTCCGAAAGTTCATGCAAGCAAACCCTCTGGAACTTCCCGCAAAAGTACCTGGCGTCAATTATTACGATCTGGCGGACAAGGTGCTGGAGCAAATGCGCAAAAGAAAAGGATAGTCCTTGGGCAAACATCTCAAACTCAATATTAAAAACACACAGCTTGCTGCAGCGTTCAAAGTCAAAATAAAGCCGACAGAGAAAGCGGCCTCGAAGTTGCCAGAGAAATCGCCGGAAAAATCAACGGTCTCTTCTCGAGTCGAGCGGGAGAAAGAAAAAGAATCTGTAGCGCCCGATGCAGCGGCTCCCATGAAGCGCAAAGCGCGCATCATGAAAAGCTCGCCCGATGAGATGAAAGCATCGCTGGCTGCCGCAGCGGCTGGTGAATCGCTCGAACCGATCGCGGAAACTCTTCAGCCTGAGACTGTGGCTCCGGTATTTGAGTCTTCAGAGCCTCAAGACACCGGGTCTGTCGCGAGCCCTCCTGCAGAGTCTCAAGAAAAACGCTCTGAGCCTCCGAAGTCAGCGCCAAAGGCCGCTGGTTCTCTTCCCTCGACTGAAGCACCAAAATTTTTCTCTCCCATTGTTCGCAAAGAGCCCCCAAAAGAATTGCGACCTAAAAAGAAAGAAGAAGCCCGTTTCGATTCGCGAGATCGACAGGGCCTTCGCGACATCGATAACGAAGCGTGGAGAAAAAGGCGTCAACATAAACCGATCAGAAAGACGTTCCAAGAAGAGATGATCGTTCGCCCGAAAGTGCTGAGCGTTCGACTCCCCATCACGATTAAAGATCTCGCGCAGGAGATGAAGTTAAAAGCGTCGCAGCTCATCGCAAAGCTGTTCATGAAGGGGGTCACCATGACCCTCAATGATTTTCTCGACGATGAAACGACCGTCCAACTCCTCGGTCACGATTTCGACTGCGAAATCAGCATCGATACTGCAGAAGAAAAGCGGATTCGCATTACCGATCAGACAATTAGACAAGAGATTGGCAATACAGAGTCTACGGTTTTAAGTTTACGTCCTCCTGTCATCACGTTCATGGGACACGTCGACCACGGCAAAACGAGCTTGATCGACGCCATTCGCAAGTCGAATCGAGCGGCCGGAGAGGCGGGAGCCATCACCCAGCACATCGGTGCATTCAAAGTGATGACGCAAGCCGGTTCAGTGACCATTCTCGATACGCCCGGTCACGAAGCGTTTTCGGAAATGCGCTCGCGCGGTGCGACCGTAACAGACATTGTCGTCCTGGTGATTGCTGGCGATGAAGGGATGCGCGCGCAGACCGATGAGGCCATTCGGCAGGCTCGCGAAGCAAACGTACCGATTCTGGTTGCGCTCAACAAGTGCGATAAGCCGAATTTCGAAGCCGAAAGAGTCTACCGCGAGCTGGCTGATCGGGAACTGCTTCCCGAAAGTTGGGGCGGCACCATCATCACGGTCAACTGCTCTGCAACAACAGGTCAAGGAATCAAAGAACTGTTAGAAATGATCGCCCTGCAAGCCGAAGTTCTTGAACTGCGCGCCAATCCACAAGCGCGTGCGCGCGGCACGGTTCTCGAATCGGAAATGCACAAAGGACTTGGCGCTGTCGCCACCATTTTGGTTCAAACGGGAACGCTTCGAAAAAATGACGCCATCGTTTTCGGCTCTCAATTTGGTCGAGTTAAGACGATGCAAGATGATTATGGGATGTCCGTTGAAGAGGCGGGTCCTTCGACTCCTGTGAAGATCACTGGCCTCTCCGATTTAGCCATTGCCGGTTGCGAGTTCATCGTTGTGAAAAGCGAAAAGCAAGCGCGCGATCTCGCTGCTGCAAGAGCAGAGGGCGAGGTTCGCTCTTCACAAACGCAGGCCAAAATTTCGAGTCTTGAAAAGATGATGGCGAAAAAAGAGAGCGGAGAGATGAAAATCTTGCCGCTCATTTTGCGTGCCGACGTTCAAGGTTCTCTTGAAGCGCTGAAGAATTCACTGCTTAAAATCCAATCTAAAAAGGTGCGCCTCGAGATCATCAATTCGAACGTGGGCGAAATCTCTGAGTCGGACATTGAGCTTGCTGCTGCGGCCAAGGCGACGATCCTCGGGTTTCATACGCACATCGAAAGCCGTGCAGACGATCTCATCAAGCAGAAAAAAATCAGCGTCTTAACGCAGGACGTCATTTATCACCTCATCGACGAGGTGAAAGTGCGCATGCAATCGCTACTGGATAAGATTGAGAAAGAAACCGACATCGGAAGCGCCCAGGTCAAAGCGGTCTTCAAGTCGTCGCAGCTCGGTCTCATTGCAGGATGCCAAGTCAGCGAAGGGATCGTCAAGCGGGGAAGCCTTGTCCGTCAGCTTCGCGGCAAAGACATGATCTGGAAAGGCAAAATCGGTTCGTTGAAGCGGCTTAAAGAAGACGTTCGGGAAGTGAAAGAAGGATTTGAGTGCGGCATTGTGCTCGAGGGTCAAGGGGATGTTTGCGAAGGAGATGTCTTCCAAGTCTATGAGACCGAATATCTCGAGCAAGAACTGTGAAAAAAAACCGTCTTGAGCGAGTCAATTCCTTACTCAAGGAAGTTCTTTTTGAAGTGATTCAAAAAGAGGTGGGCAATCCCCACATCAATACCTTCATCACGGTCACTCGCGTCGAAACCTCTCCCGATTTACACCACGCAAAAGTCTTCATTAGCTTGATGGCAACCGATGCAGAGAAAACAAAAGTCCTCGCCGCCCTGCAATCCGCCGCAGGATTCATCGCCGTCCACGCTTCAAAGAAAGTCGAGCTTCGCTACTTTCCGGAGCTGCTCTTCAAGCTCGACACAGGGCTCGAGGAGCAACTCAGAATCCAGGAAATTCTCATGCGCGTCGAAGAAGAACGGAAATCCCGCGATGCGTAGCGGCATTCTGCTCGTCGACAAGTCTCCGGGTACAATTTCATTTCGCTTGGTGAGTCGCTTAAGACATCTAACGAACGAAGCGACAATCGGCCATGCGGGTACGCTCGATCCGTTTGCGACTGGATTGATGGTGATGCTCGTAGGCCGCTCCTACACGAAGCGCTCCGACTCGTTTCTCACATCGGATAAAGAATACCGGGCCACCGCTCTTCTCGGCGTTGCGACCGACACGTACGATCTCGACGGCGCCGTCTCAAGCCGTTCTAGTCTCATCCCGACGCCTCAGGAGCTTGGGACTGTCCTGAGTACATTTCAGGGCGAAATTGCCCAAATTCCTCCGATGTATAGCGCCAAGAAAGTGCAGGGCAAAAAGCTCTATGAACTTGCCCGCCAGGGCGTCGTCATTGAGCGAGCCCCTGTGAAGGTGCGTGTCGAGCTCCGGCTTCTTCGCTACGAATACCCCGAGCTCGAATTTCAGGTCGTTTGCTCGAAGGGCACCTATGTCCGGAGTTTGGCGCACGACATCGGATCTGCCCTTGGGTGCGGCGGCCACTTGATTGCACTGCGCCGTGTCCGCTCGGGAACATTTTCTTTGGATGACGCAGTGTCAGAAGAGCTCCTCAATCAACCTGGATTTGACGTGGAACCGCATTTACGCACATGTTGACGATTCATTCAGCTCGAGAAATCTTAAGGCCAATGGCGTGGACGATTGGCATGTTTGATGGCGTGCACATTGGCCATCAGGCGTTGCTTCGACGCCTTAGTTCTTTTGGCGCTCCCAGTGCAGTCCTCACATTTCCAGAGCACCCCCTCGCGCTGCTCGCTCCACAAGACGCCCCACGACTCATCACGCAGCTTCCACAGAAGCTCAAGCGATTCGAAGAGCTGGGCGTCAGCGTCGCACTGGTGGTTCCATTCACAAAGGAATTTGCTTTGACGCCCTACGACGTTCTGCTTGAGTCTTTGCGCCCTTCGCATCTTGTGTTTGGCGAGAGAGCTGCCTTCGGTAAGGGCCGCGAAGGGACGCCCGAGCGCGTTCGGAGATGGGCGTCATCGCACGGCGTCCACGTAGAGTACGTAGAGAAAACCATGTTCGCGGGCGAGCCGGTGTCGAGTAGCCGGGTACGCGCAAGCCTTGCACTCATAGAGGCGCTGCTCGGGCGCACCTTCACGGAGTTTTCATGACCAATCTCTCTTGTGGCATTGTGGGTCTTCCCAATGTCGGAAAATCTACGCTCTTCAATGCGTTAACCCGCAAGCAAGTTCCTTCAGAAAACTACCCGTTTTGCACCATTGATCCCAATGTCGGCGTCGTGAATGTAGCCGATCCTCGGCTTCATGTTTTGTCCGATCAGTCGCACAGCAAGAAGATTGTGCAGGCAGCGTGCTCCTTTGTCGACATCGCCGGCCTTGTGAAGGGAGCAAGTCAGGGAGAGGGGCTCGGCAATCAGTTTCTAGCCCATATTCGCGAGACCGACGCCATCGTCCAGGTCGTTCGGTGCTTTGAGAACGAAAAGGTCATCCACGTGGCTGGAAAGGTCGATCCGATCGAAGACATCGAGGTCATCGGCCTCGAGTTGATTTTGGCCGACCTCCAGATGATCGACAATATGTATCCAAAAGTAGAAAAGCTGGCCAAGGGCCAAAAAGAGCTCCTGGCCGCTCTCGACTTCTTCAAAAAAGCGCGCGCACATCTCGATCAAAACCTGCCGCTTCGCACTCTAAAACTGACGCCCCTCGAAGAAGGCTACGCCCGCCAGTACCCCTTTCTGACCAAGAAAAAGGTCCTCTACATCTGCAACGTGAGCGAGGCCGATCTCCCAAGCCTTGAAAACCCTTACGTTCAGCGCGTGCGCGACTACGCCGCAAATGAGGGGAGCCTCGTGGTTCCCATCTGCGCCCGGATCGAAGAAGAAATTTCACAGCTCAATGAATCGGAAGCAAACGAGTTTCTACAGAGCCTCGGACTCAACGAGTCGGGTCTCGATCGACTCATCCGCGAAGCCTTCCATCTGCTCGACCTAATCACCTTCATCACCACCGGCGAGATCGAAACCCGCGCCTGGACGATTCGCCGTGGCATGAGCGCCGCAGCCGCCGCCGGCAAGATCCACAGCGACATCGAAAAAGGCTTTATCCGGGCCGAGGTGATCTCCTACGAAGACATGATCCGCTACCGAGGAAGGGTCGGCGCACGCGAGGCCGGTAAAGCCCGCTCCGAGGGGCGCGAGTACATCGTTCAAGACGGCGATGTCATCTTGTTTTACCACAGCTGAGCCCACAGAGATCGTGTCAAAATCGGGCATGGGCACGCACTCGGGCACGGGCACGAAGGGCTTAAAATAATTATTTACAAAATAATAGGGTGTTGCTAGGAAGAGGTTCAAAAGGGACTCAAACCTAAGGAGCATGCCCAATGAAAAACTCTCACAATCTCGAACTCATCGCCATGGTGTTATTGGTAATCGGCGGTCTGAACTGGGGTCTATTCGGCCTTTTCAGATTCGACATCATTTCCGCTGTTTTTGGCGAAATGACTGCGCTGAGCCGCATCATCTACGTATTGATCGGTTTATCCGCTGTCTACCGCGTAGTAGGCTGGTTGAACGCGAAGTCGAAATAAGCTTCTCGTTCTACAAGAGCCTCAGCAATCTGCTGGGGCTTTCTTTTTAGGCCGAAACGGCCTTTTTTTCATTCCGAATGTAGCCTTGCGCAAGTTCTGCGCTGTACACGAGCCATAGACCTAAAGACACGATTGCTGTTGAGCCCAAGATGATGGGTGAGAGGGGCTCGCCTAAAAATAGCCAGCTGTTTAGCGAGGCGAATAGAGGGCTGAGCAGACCCATGAAGGACAGGAATGTAGAGGTGAACCGTTTGAGGAGCAATCCGTAGAGGTTATAGCAGAGGATGTTGGAGACCAGGGTCATGAGTATGGTGCCTTGGGCAAAGACGGGGAGGTCGTTCGTCCCAATTGGCCATGGATTCCAGTTTTCGATGAGCAGCGAAGAGCCGAGAGCGAGCAGTCCGCCGACGAGCATGCTCAAGCCATTGGCCATCCAAGGCGAAATCGAGGAGTCTTTCACAAGGAGCCGGAGCAATGTCCATCCGTACACAGAACAGAGCGCTGCGCCAAATACTGCGAGCTCAGGCCACGAGATGATCCCTAAACTCGACACAAGCTCTTCAGCCCCTTTTTGCTGCGCGAGCACGGGGATAAAGCCGACAAAGCCGATGGCCATCCCGATCCACTTGCGGCCGTTCATCGTTTCTCCAAAATGCAAATAGGAAAACAGAGCCGCGAAAAAGGGCGAGAGGCTATAGAAAAAGCACGTTTTAGCCGCCGTCATGTACTGCAGTCCCCAAAATTCCAGGGCGTTGGTGAGATAAATGCTAAAGAGGCCGAGGATCGCAATCGAAACGAACTGACGCCCCGAAATCTTCAGAGCAGACCGATTGCGCCACGCGAGAAAGCCGAGGAGCAAAACGCCCGCTAAAATCATGCGGGACGCGGTGAGGAAGAGGGGAGGCGTGTGGGTGAGTGTCCATTTGCCAATGGCAAAGACGCTCGACCACAGAGCGTACATGAGGGCGACGGTGAAGATTGAGGTCATGTTGTTGGAGCGCTATCTGTGTGTAGAGGGTCTTTTCTGACGAAGGTTTGCGGAGCCGATGCAGGCGGCGCTTGTTTGCTGTGGCTGCAGAGCTTGAATGGCGCAGTGACAAGGTCCACTAGGACCATGACGAGAAGCTTCAGCGCATGGTATGCAACATCGCAGATTTTCAAGATCGTGAAAGGTAGACACTGCTGAGACTCGCGTGGATTGTTCCACGCTGTTTGGAGAGCCTCTAGAGCTTCCGAAGTTCTCGCAAAATAAACCGATTCCATAAACACTCCTCCCTGCTGGTGAAGGAAGAAGTATACAACACTGCTTCAATCCCGTTCTACTTAAAAAAACACTTGAGGTAGCTTTATTTAGGGCGTCTTCGATACCCTTGTGGCGCTCATGAATGAATCGCTTTTTTTTCTGCATATTCTGTTTGTAGCTGCTGCCTCGCTTGCAGCGCTTCGCCTTGGCAAGACGGCGTTGGTTGCGCTTGTTGCTCTGGAAAGTGTTCTAGCTAATGTGTTTGTGGTTAAACAGACGACGCTTTTTGGGCTCCACGTCACCTGCAGCGATGTCTACATTGTGGGGAGTCTTCTCTCGTTGAATCTGCTGCAAGAGTTTTTTGGAAAGGAAAGCGCTCAGCGCGCCATCAAGATTTCGTTCTTTACGATGGTGGTGTTTGTCGTCATGGTAAAATTTCACTTGCATTACGCCCCCAGTTCCTTCGATGCCTCGCAAGACGCATTCCAAAGAATTTTTACCCATACGCTTCGCATCATCGTGGCTTCGATGTTCGTCTATTACGTGACCCAGCAGATCGACGTCCGCTTTTTTGGCTGGCTCAAAAGCCGATTTCAGGAGCGCTACCTTGGGCTTAGGATCGGTCTTTCTCTTGTCCTTTCGCAGACAATCGATACGTTCTTGTTTAGTTTCGTCGGACTCTTTGGAGTGGTCGCAAATTTAGGCGAGATCATCGTCATGAGCCTCATCGTCAAGTGCGTGGCCATTGCGTGCTGCGCTCCATTTTCTATGCTTTCGCGCAAGTTCACTCCACCCTCTCTTGTGGAAAAACAATGACGTTTCGATTTGAAATCCTCGCGCGCTCCAAGCACACGCGCGCTCGTCTTGGGCGCATCCACACTCCGCATGGCGTGATTGATACGCCCAATTTTGTGGCGGTGGGAACGAATGGCACGCTCAAAGCGCTCGACAATCGGATGGTCGATTCCATCGGTCTTCAGCTCATGTTTTGCAATACGTACCATCTCCTTTTGCAGCCAGGACCCGATGTTATTCGGCGGGCGGGGGGTCTTCACAAATTTATCCACCGGACGCTCCCCATCATCACCGACTCCGGAGGCTTTCAGGTGTTTTCTCTTGCCTATGGTTCAGTGGCTGATGAGCTGAAGAGTCGCGGATCTAAGAAAAGCGATGGCCACGTGCTTAAAATCGATGAGGAAGGCGTTCTTTTTCGCTCGTACCGCGATGGTGCAAAGGTTTTGCTCACGCCTGAAACGTCCATTCAGGCGCAAAAGGCGTTGGGCGCCGACATCATCATCCCCTTCGACGAGCTTCCTCCCTATCACATCGGAAAAGAAGAGCTCATTCGCTCATTGGAGCGGACGCATCGCTGGGAAAAGCGATCGCTTGATGAACACCTCAAAGCTCCACAGGATCAGGCGATCTACGCGGTCATTCATGGAGGAATCGATCCCGCTTTACGCAAGATGAGTTGTGATGTGCTCACGCAACTTCCCTTCGACGGCTATGCCATTGGAGGCTCGGTTGGAAAAACCAAGGAAGAAATGGTCGAGATGCTCTCCACGACACTGCCCCGCCTGCCTGAAGAAAAGCCAAACCACTTACTCGGCATCGGCGATCTCGAGTCCATCCGACGTTCCATTCCGCTCGGCATCGACACATTCGATAGCTCTTATCCGACAAGAGCTGCGCGCCACGGCTTGCTTCTTACAGAAGAGGGGGGGGTGAAAGTCGAGCGAGCAGAATACGCCAATTGCTTTGGCCCCGTGGAACACGGCTGTACGTGCTGGACGTGTCGACACTTTACACTCGCGTACTTGCACCATTTGTTTAAGGCGCGCGAACTGACGGCCTACACCCTCGCAACCGTGCACAATCTGTCATTCATGGTCGAGTGGATGCGGCGGGTGCGCGAAACGTTTGTGTAAAAACATTCTTGACGAAACGAAAGCCATTCCCTTACAATCCATTCTCATGGATCATCCACCAGTCATCGACTTTCCAAAAATCAAATGCCCGTTCAAGCGGGTACGCAATGGTGCAGGCCATTACGTTGTCACGCCAGAGATCGAAGAAGACTGCCAGTGGGTCTTTGAAGATGGCGTTCGCGCAGTGGACAAGCTCCATGGTACAAACATCTGCGTCCACTTTCGAGACAGTCGGGTTGTTGCTATCGATAATCGAGCGAATCGGATTCTGCACGAGCCGCTCGAGATCCATTCCAAGAATCAAGGAAATCGGAGTCGCTTTTTGCTCGGTGTTCTCCACTCCGTCGAGCGGGGGTGGCTCGAGACCTTCATAAACGGCTCCGTCTATGGCGAGTTAGTTGGTCCCGACATCAACACCAACCTGCACGAGACCATCCATCCGCTGTTCGTCCCCTTCAGCTACCTCTATGAATACTGCCACTGGAAGTCCTGGATCAACAATAAGTACCCCAAAACGTACGACGCGCTCAGCGAGTGGTTTAAAACGCTCCCCAGCTTATTCACTGACCGTGTGATGAAAAGGCAAGCCCTTGCAGAGGGACTCGTGTTTTGTCATCCCGACGGCCGAATGGCCAAGCTTCGCCGGGATATGTTCGATTGGTTCGAAGGACCTCGCCACGGGGATTAATACCAGCTTCACTGGACAAACGTGATGGTAAACGTCGTCGCTGCCGAGCTCGTTGGGAAAATCGTCGTGGTTCCAACGATTCCCTGGTCCGTGCTGTTGTATTGGTTGCCCGACACCACGGTTGGCTGGATGTTTTGGTACTTCAGGTAGATTGTGTAGTAGCGGGTGACCGTTGGAGAGTTTCCAGATACATAGGCGACTTGCAGGGGGAATGAACTGATGCTGACCGGAGAGCCGCTGGCAATCGGAGTGTAAGCTCCTGTTCCTCCCTGTCGGTACTGAATCGACGAGCTTCCGACGCTCAACTGGAAGGTTACCGAAATGGTTCCTGAATCGGTAATCGATGGAGTGACGTTTCCTCCGTTCAATACAATACTCACGTATGGATTGGGCGTCGTCACATAATTCGTCGGGTTTTTCACTGCAATGGAGCTGTTAATGCCGAGCAGATCGTCGTAGGGGCTGGCGTAGACTGCGCCGATATTGGTTACACTGTAGCTAGGAATCAGACCTTGGCCATGAAGTAATTTCGCGTAGAGATCGTACCAGGGGCCAGCGGTGCTCATGAAAGGGGGATTTGAGTAATAGCTTGCTGCGTTTGCTCGGAGATTTGTCTGGCTGATCACGGGGACTGTCGTCACATTGAAGAGGCCCACTTCAAATGTTCCTCCGATATACTGCGAAAGTGTTGAGTTTAAGGGGCTAAATGGAAAGCCAGTGCCTGTAAAAAATGGTGTTGTGGTCACTGCCGCTTGGGCCAGCGTTTCTGTGGGTTGCGAGGAGGCTGTTAAACTGAACGATTGGGTGGGAGATGCTCCGCTCGATGAGCCTGAATAGGTGAACGGATTGGCTAGCACATCTTGGTTGATTGTGAGAGAGCGTCCGGTGCCGTTGTAGTATCCAAACCATTTGTCGATGTAATTTTCTCCGTAGATGACTGCGTTGCTCAAATAGTCGGATGGAAAGCCTGCGCTTGGATTTTGGGGAAATGGAACAGCTCCGCCATAGCTGCTGGGTGGATTTTGGATGCTAAAGCCAGGGTTTAAAATCCGCAAGTAGGTTGTCACCGAGGAGAGCGAATTGTATGGATCGCTGTAAAACGGAAGGGCTAGTCTCGACCAGTAGGTCGAATTGTTCGCGGTCGTGAGTCCCGTGACAAAGGTGGTGAGCAACGCGTTTCGAGCTTGAGCAAAGGTGGTTGGGCCGTCGTTGACTTGTGTCGGATCAAATGTCTGGAGCAAATTCCCACTGGGGTAAGAGCGGAACGAAATTTCTGAGGAAACTCCAAAGAAATCAACCCCCGAGGTGTTCAAATTTCCCTGCCAGGCCAGATTGGATCCCGATTGGCCGCTTGCATTGAAGGTGAATTCCCATTTGTCGTAGATCGTGTAGTAGTTTGGATCGGTGTACTTCGCCACATCTGGATCAAGCACGGTGTAGTAGGGGCCTGTCGTCGAGACGGGGACATAAAGTGGTTGGTTCAACGTCACGTACACTCGTCCCGATGTGGTCAGAGGAATGTAAAACAAATAAGATCCCGGCATTTGATGCACTTGGGGGACGGTTGAGAGCTGAATGCTGTAGTTGGCTGAGAGCAAATTGGGGCTTGGGGTGACAAAACTGCCCAGCGCTGTGTTCGGATCGAACGTCATGAATTGCTGCTGGCCGGGGTTGGCTCCGTTGATTCCCTGGAATGTTACATAGACTTGGGCAGAGGGGAGCCCCGTGTTGTTTTGGAACACGATCGGAATGTAGTTGCTGTAGACTTGGATTGGCAGTGGAAGGGCTCCTCCCAAAATGCCGATCAGGCGGAGTTGGTCCCGTTGCTCGATCAAAGCTAGGTCTTGCGCTACGATGAGCTCTTCGATGGGTCCTGCAAAGGCGATGAAGCTCAACGCTTGGAAAAAAAGCCATTTCTTCATCAGAATTTCCAGCCAAAGTTGAGTTCAATCCCTGCGAAGTTGTAGGTGTTTCCCAATAAGCCTAGCGGGACGCCTACCGATGTTTGACCCGTGCTAGCGCCATCTTGCCAGTACTCATAAAACAGCTTTAGATTCACTAAGTACTGATTCACATCTCCCCAGAAAAAGGTGAACGGCATCTCGGCTAGGAAATTGACGATCCGTTTTTCCAGCAGCCACTGCGCTGCATTGATTGGAATGAGTGTGACGGTCGAGTTCACCTGCGGCATCCACGTTAGATTTAGCCCCAG
>CAYGHT010000021.1:0-15418 GCA_964349755.1 uncultured bacterium | reverse complement strand
GCCTGGGGCAGCAGGGGCGAAGCCCCAGCTGTGGGGAATGCAGGGGCTTCCCCGCCGGGGGAAGCGGGGGCTTCGCCCGACTTTTTTCCTTTTTCTTTTTAAAGATGTTCTAGGGCTTTTTTGATGTAGGTGCGGTTGGAGTAGAAATAGTCGATGGCTGAGAGGGTGGTGTATGCTGCGGCGAGCGATACGGCAATTAAGCTGATGAGTTGGAGCGTTTGTTCGGAGAGCGCGCCTGTTGTGTAGGGAATCATGAGACCTAGGATCAAGAAGGCGACGACTGCTTGTACGGCGGTTTTCACCTTGCCGCTGAAACGGGCTGCGAGCGCCACTCCGCGAAGCGCGCACAATGTGCGCAGCGTGCTGATGAAAAATTCTCGGTAGAGAAATACAAGAACGAGAAGCAGCGGCAGCTGCACAGGACCTTGCGTAAAGGTCAAGAACAGCGAAATGCGCGAGACACTATCGGCCATTGGATCGAGCACTTTGCCTACATCCGTCACCTGATTGCGTCTTCTCGCCAAAAAGCCGTCGAGAAAATCGGACGTTTCGCTGATTGCGAGCAATACAAGAAGCACGTAAGGCAACGCCTGTAAGGGCAGGCCTAGCCAGGATGCACCTAAATACAAAATGGGAAAAAGCGGACTGATTAAGATTCTTAAAAACGTGAAAAAATGCGCTAAATTCATGGCTTTCGAGCAGCCTAATGCAGATAATTCTTATTTAGCAAGGGCGAGCGTGGACTCTCGCTTCTGCATCGCCAGCTGTCCGCATGCTGCAGCGATGTCCTTGCCCTTCGTGTAGCGCCACGTCGTGTTGATTCCCCGCTCCACCAACAGATCGCGAAACGCGACGATCGCCTCTTTAGAAGGCCTTCCCAAGCGGAGCCCTTCCACTGGATTATACGGAATCAAGTTCACTGTGCACTGCTTTCCCTGCAAAAGCGTCGCCAACTCTTCCGCCTGTTCAGATCCATCGTTCAATCCAGCGAGGAGCGTGTATTCGTAGGTGATGTCGCGCTTAGTCTTTCGACCGTACTCTTCCATCGCCAAAAGAATTTCCTCCAGCGGATACTTGCGCGCGTATGGAATGATCTTCTTGCGCAAATGCTGATTGGGCGCATGGAGCGAGAGGACGAGATTCACAGCCAATTCTTCCTCGCTCAACTTCCGAATCCCCTCAACCACGCCCACCGTTGACACCGTAATGCGCCGCTGCGAAATTTGAAATGCCGCCGGATCATTGAAAATGGAGATCGCATCGATCACCGCCTGATAATTTTCCATCGGCTCGCCCATTCCCATGAAGACGACGTGACACACTCGCTCTTTGCTGAGTTTCAAAAAACGATCGATATGCAATACCTGCTCGACAATTTCCGCCACACTCAAATTCCGCAAAAGCCCCTCTTTGCCCGAAGCGCAGAACGCACACCGCGCAGGACATCCCACCTGACATGAAACGCAAACCGTCCGCCGATCTCCAGAGCGAATCAGCACAGACTCGATCCGCTGCCCATCGGCAAGCTCCCACAGAAATTTCGTCGTTTCTCCATCGAGCGAATCCACCGTACGCACAAGTTGGAGCGTTGGAAACGCAAACGACGCGCTCAATTTCATGCGGAGCTCGCGGCTCAAATTGTTCATCCCCTCAAAGCTCGCAACTCCCTTCACGTAGAGCCAATCGAAAATCTGGGCAGCGCGAAACGGCTTTTCTCCATTGGCGAGTAGCCACGCCTTCAAGTCCTCTAAACGAAATGAACAAATGCCTTGCATGGCGGAGTAGGGTAACACAACCGCCGCTTGTTTTAAAACCATTTTATGGGAATACTGAGGAGAATGTTCAAGAACCCCCTACTGCACTGCGTTGCCACCACTTACAACTGGTTCGTCAAGGTCCCCAGCAACCTGCAAAGCCTCTTCCTCCTCTGGATGCGCCTCACGTGGGGACACCAATTCTTCCTCACCGGAGTCGGCAAGCTCAGCCATCTCCCAGAGGTCGCCCAGTACTTTGGGACCCTCGGGTTCACCCACCCCGCCTTCCACGCCTCCCTCATCGGCTGGATCGAAACCATCGGCGGAATCCTCCTGATCGCAGGATTTGCCTCGCGCCTGGCCGCTGTCCCCCTCGCCCTCGCCATGATCACCGCCTTAAGCACCACCCACGCAGCAACCCTTGCTCACTTCCGCTTTCTGAAAGAACCCTCCTCGCTCGTCCACGAAACGCCCTACCCATTCTTGATCACCTCGCTCCTCGTGTTATTCTTCGGCCCCGGCAGAATCTCCATCGACGGATGGCTCAAACGGTGGGCCAACAAGCAACCCCGTTATTGAACTTAAGATAGTACTTACGCTATTGTAATCGGTTCACCTCGTCATCCGGAGATTCGCGCATGCCTGCACCTCAAGACTCGCTCAAACCCATCGTCTCGCTTGCCAAACGGCGCGGCTTCATCTATCCCGGCTCTGAAATTTACGGCGGTTTTGCCAACACTTACTCGTTTGGTCCCTACGGCGCCGAACTCAAAAAAAACGTCAAAGACCTCTGGTGGAAAACGTTCATCCATGGGCGGCGCGACATGGTCGGTTTAGACGGCCCCATTTTGCTCCATCCCAAAACGTGGAAAGCCTCGGGCCACATCGACGGCTTTAGCGACGCCCTCATCGACTGCAGAGCCTGCAAAGCCCGCAGCCGAGCAGACCACCTCATCGAAGAAGCGCTTCAGCAAAGCGCAGATGGTCTCACTCTCGAACAAATGACCGCCCTCCTGCAAACCCACAATGTCAAATGCCCCAAATGCGGAGCCCAAGACTTCACTGCCGCGCGCCATTTCAACCTCATGTTCCACACGCACATGAGCAAAACCGGAGCAGACGGCGACGTGGCTTACCTACGCCCTGAAACTGCCCAAGCCATTTTTCTCGATTTTAAAAACATCCTCGACACCATGCGCGTCCGCATCCCCTTCGGTGTCGGTCAAATCGGCAAAGCCTTTCGCAACGAGATCACCCCCGGCAATTTCGTCTTCCGCGTCATTGAATTCGAGCAAATGGAAATCGAGTACTTCTTAAGAGAAGCCGATTGGGAAAAAACCTTCGAAACCTGGCTACAATCCATGCACGCCTGGTGCAAGCTCATCGGCCTAAACGCCTCTCGCATCCACGAAAAAGAGCATCCCAAAGAACAGCTCTCCCACTACTCCAAGCGCACCGTCGATCTCGTCTACGATTTCCCCTTCGGCACAAGCGAGCTCTACGGCCTTGCCTACCGCACCGATTTCGATCTCAAGCGCCACGCAGAATTTTCAGGACAAACGCTCGAATACACCGACCCAGAAACGAGAGAAAAATTCGTCCCCCACGTCATCGAACCCACCTTCGGCGTCGAGCGGACCGTCTTGGCTCTCCTCTGCGACGCCTACGACGAAGAGATCCTCGAAAATGGCGAAACCAGAACCGTGCTCCACCTAAATCCCAAGATCGCACCCGTCAAAGTCGCTGTCTTTCCCCTCATGAAAAAAGAGCTGCTGGTAGAAAAAGCCATCAATATTTTCAGTGCGCTCCAAAAACAATGGCTTTGCGAGTACGACGAATCGGGAGCCATCGGCAAGCGCTACCGTAGGCAAGACGAACTCGGAACGCCATTTTGCGTGACTGTCGACTTCGATACATTAGAAAATGGCACGGTGACCGTGCGCGATCGCGACTCCATGAAGCAAGAGCGCGTGCACATGGACGAATTAGCTGGGGTCCTCAAGGCGAAGCTCGAGTAACCGGTCATCTTGATCATCACAATGACCGGCCATCGTGATGGTCATAACGACAGGTCATCATGATCGTCACGGTGACAAAAAACCACTCAGGGCAAAAACCGGTCCTGCGGCCCGATTTCCTTCATGGGCTTGAGCTTAAACTGGTGCCGGTGCTCTGCCACCCAGCCGTAAAAGAAATCGCCGAGCCAGCCGGGCATATACGAGAGCCAGCCCACGATCTTCCAGCCATTGCCGACGAGCCAATAGACTCGCAATACAGCGCGCGAGCGGACCCAGAATTTCCGTTCGGTGGACTGGTAGTTTTCGATGAGTACGAGGCTGTTCAAGCGGCCGTAGGGCTCCAGGGGGCCGCATAAAATGCGTCCGGCAGTTTCGCCGCGAAGTGGGGCGAACACGAAGCGCTTAGAAGGATCGATTTCGAGGATGTGGCGCACGGCTTGGTGGCAAAGTGGGCATTCGCCATCGAAGAAGATGAGGTGCTCATGCATGGGCTACGACCGTTTGAGGGCGTTGCCGCTTGATCTCATCGAAGCGTTTAGCAAGCGCCAATACTTCAGCCTCTGAGCATTGGCCGCTGTAGATTTTCATCTTGATTTCCTCGCGCTCGTGCATCCAGTGGCGATCGAGCAGCCGCTGGACCGTCTCAATGAAGCAACTCATCGCCTTTTCTCGGTTTACTTTCTTTTGCAAAATTTCCGCCATGAAAAGCTGCTGCTCAGCGTCGTCGAGGTGAATGGCAAGCGAGAGCAGATCAAAGGTTTGGTCTTTTGGAGAGGTCATGAGCTTGTTGAAAAGGCCCTTGGCGGCTGCCACACGGAAGTGGTCGGCATTCAGATTCGCTTCCGCAATCTGCCAGAGTTGAGGGGTCGTTGGCCCCATGAGAAGAAGCCAGCGGAGCAAATCTGCTTCTAAAATTCGATCGGGATCGATGTCGGTAAATGTGACGCTCTGCGAACGTTTGACATAAATTTGAGGTGGCGGCTCTGCGGAAGCTCCGATGAGCCCTTCAGGCGTCCCCGTGAGCTTGGCGAGCTTGCGCAAACTCTCATGCACCATGAGCGGATGGTCCCACTCGCGCACCCGCTTGGCGATGAGCATCACAAGCTCATTTTTGCCAGCTGGCGTCTCCACGTTGATGGTCTTAGAACAATGGCGAACGATGAACGAAAGATAATCGGCACTTGACTCAAGAAGCTTTTGCCACTCTTGTGGCCCGCGCTCCATCAAAATCTGGTCGGGATCGGATTTTTCAGGAAGCGCCACCACCAATACTTCAATCCCCTCTTTCGAAAAGAGGTTGCCCACCTTGACAGCCGCCTCTTGCCCAGCGCTGTCGCCATCGAACGCCAGATACACTTGCCGAACCCCTAAGTGAATGAGCTCTTTCGCATGGGTTTCTCCAAAGGCCGTCCCCTGCCCCGCCACCGTCCACGCATAGCCTGAGCTGATCAGCCGAAGGGCGTCAATTTGCCCTTCCACAATGAGCGCGCGCCGCTCTTTAGCAATGTTTTTGCGCGAATAACTCAATCCAAAGAGGACCTTTGATTTCTTGAACAAAGACGTCTCAGCCGTGTTGATGTACTTGCCGCCAAACGTATCGGCCTTGAATTTGCGCGCTGAAAATCCAATGCAAGAGCCCACCGCATCGCGAATGGGAATCGTGATCCGATCGGAAAAGAATTCTCTGCCCTTCGCAAGCAATCCCGCCTCTTCTAAAAGCGCATCCGTGAATTTCTGTTCGCGCAGGGTGCGCACGAGCAGCCCCCCAGCCTTGGGCGCAAGGCCAAATTGGAAGGTCCGAATGAATTCCAGATCGATTCCGCGGCTATAAAGATAATCGAGCGCCGCATGCCCCTCAGGAGTGTGACACAGATAAAAATGGTAAAACTCCACCGCCTTCTCCAACACATCTTTGAGAAGCGCCTTTGGGGGTCCCTTCGGAATCGAAGGGTCCGAGATTTCCTCTTCAAGCGGCACCTGAAAACGCTCCGCAAGCGTCTCCACCGACTCGACAAAACTCATGCGCAAATGGGTCATCAAAAACTGGATCGCATCCCCATGCGCCCCGCACCCAAAACAATGGTAATGGCTATCCCCTTTCTGAACGACAAAGGAAGGAGAGCGCTCCTCGTGAAACGGACAGAGCGCCTTATACGCAGCGCCCGCCCGCTGAAGCTTGAGATAAGGAGTGAGGACTTCCACCAAATCGATGCGAGAACGGAGCTGCTCGAGACTGGTGCGAGAAAACGAACCCATGAAGGTCATTGTAGTCTGGAAGGGGAATTTTTGAGGTAGGGTTTGGTTTAAATCGCTTGAACAGAGCTATTTATATTTCAATTCACTTTAATTAAAGATTTTAGTATAATATAGTCTCGTTAATAATAAAATAGGCTGCAGTAATGTCTGTTAAACTAAGTGATTTTTGTCCTCGTAATGTGTGGAAAGAGATAGAGGTCATGATGCCAGTCGACAATGGCAGCGGCAGCTCAAAGCTCTCCTCCATGCTCATAGATAAAACAAACACAGTCGCAGTCGCTCAAAGATTCACGGGCGTCATGACGAACAACTACACGACGACGCCACCCAAACCGCTCCACGAGGGCAAGTATCTCAACGAATCCATCGGAACTCTATGGGCCAAAAGCCCGTGTATTTTCGTGGGATCGCTCATTGCTCACACAGTCGGGGTGATCGTGATGGCCGTTTGGCACACAATCCAATTCGCAGGCTTTGCATTGGCCTGTCTCCTTGCGATTGCGGGAGTGGAAGAGGCGCAAGACTACGTAAGCAAAAATGCCGGACAACAGGTGAGAAACTTCGCCTCGCTGCTCGCAGCGCCGCTTGCTATCGCAGTCGCACTCTACGGTGCGATTTCTCCCCTTCTTGCTCTCCTCTCGGATCCAATAAGCCAACTCTGGACAAATGATTCGCTGACGAAACGGACGCACGACATGCTCCGCGACGCTAGAAAAGTATACGCCTCGTGCGAGCGCGCCCTTTACGGCGCGTCGCTGATCGCGCCTTGCTTTCAGCCGAAAGCTCCAGAGAAATGGCGCAAACCTTGCGTTCCGCATGTGCTCCTCGGGATGAGGGAGCACCTCTTCGGGGGGAAGGGCGCAAATGCCTGGTAGGATTCGCTTACCACTTATTTAGCGCTGGCATCGCTTGGCATAAAGGATGAAGAAGCCATGTGCCGAGTACATCAGAACGAACTCCATCTACCGCTGCTGCTGCATGGCCTACCAACTTTCTGGCTTCTTTATACACCTTCCGCAGAGCAGATTCGCCGTCATTTGTCAACAACACTTGCTTGTTCATGCCAACAACCGCTACATCACGCAAAACGATCGTCGCAAACACGCTGAAGAGCAACCAAAAAGGGCTCGCCTGAAAAGGCATCACAATGAACATCGCGACTCCTCGAACCGCCGACAAACCCATGAAAATTGCCCCCAGTCCTCCCAGAAGCCGACAAGCTACTGACACGATTCTCTTATTCGTCTCTGCATCTCGATTTTGAATTTTTGGCCAAATTAGCTTGACATCCTGGCCAAGATCGACAGCGTATTTACTAACAAACTTTGCAACTTCACTAATATCGCTCATAAACCACTCCATTTTTGTTAAGGCGCAAATTATAACGGCACACAACTTTTAATCACAGTCATTACTAAAAATTTTCGTGAATGTACGACCCCTTTCGGTAGGTGAGTCGCTGCCAACCGTGTGTCTTCATCCAGCTAAATACTCGCTTTTCGAAGACATCGCCGCGCGGGAAGTGGGCGGCGTCTTCTCGGATTTCTCCGTAGATGGGCTTGCAAAAGTCGGCTTTGCGGACGAGAAACATTTGGTCGGAGAAGCCTTGATCTGCGACGTAGAAGGGGCCATCTTTGCCGATCGATTCGCGCTTGACTTCTTGAGTTTTGTGGTTCCAGGTGAGGTTTGCGACCTTGTAGTGCGCCTCGCGCTCCATTTTTTTCAATGCTGCACCGATCCAATCTACGGGCTCATCGAGCCGTACATCGCCGGTGAGATAGAGGAGGTACTCGCTTTGGCATGAGTAGATGGCCGCAAGAGGCCCAAGCGCGTTGTAGTAGATCCACGCAGGAGTGACGTTTTCGTAAGTGTGCGCATCGGATCCCACCCGAAAACATTCGCGCTGCAGCTGAAAAATCCCAAGCAGCTCATCTGCAATTTCGTCAGCCACGACAAACCGGGTGAGCACATTCTCTTCGATGAGTGCAAGCGCCGCCCGTTTTACGGCAGGCAGATCGGAGACATTGTTGATGATGAGCAGCTTCTCATGAAATGGAAACGAGTGATTTTGGATTTGGCGCACGCGCAGATAGTCTGGATCAGACAGGATGAAGCGCCAGTCTTTTTCCCAGACACTTGTCGCAAAAGAGACGGTCGGCAGCGGCCGTTTAGCAAACAACGTTTTAAGCATGGCGAGCAGCATAACAAAATGCTCAACAATCTGAAAAGAAAATGATATGATCTGCCGCATGACGACTCCGATGATGGCACAATGGGAAGCGTGCAAGCTAAACGCACCGAGCGCTCTTCTTTTCTTTCGCTTAGGCGATTTTTACGAGGCGTTTCACGACGATGCAAAATGCATCTCAAAAGAGCTCAACCTCACGCTCACCTCGCGCCAGGGCGTCCCGATGTGCGGCGTCCCCTTCCACGCAGCAGACACGTATCTCGATAAGCTCGTAGCCAAAGGCCATAAGGTCGCAATCGCCGAGCAGATGGAAGATCCGCGCACCACCAAAGGCCTTGTGAAACGGGCCATCGTCCGGGTTCTTTCGCCAGGCACGATCATCCAATCGTCGCTTCTCGAGGGCAAGAAAAACAACTACATCGCCGCCCTTGCGCAGGTCGGTTCGCTCTTTGCTGTGGCGACACTCGATGTGACAACCGGCGAATTTCGAGCCTTTGAGACCGAACTGAAAGCGGCGCTTCTCGATGAGCTGTGTCGTTTCCATCCCGTCGAACTCCTGTGCACACGCGCCTTTCGCACAAGCCATTCCCCTTTTTTCCAAGAACTTGCCCAAACGTCCCTGTGCGTTGTGAACGAAGGGGCCGATGTTTTATTTAGCAGCCAGCACGCGCATGCGGCGCTCAATGCGTTGAATTTCCACCTCGTCGCAAAACCCGCCGCAATGAGCGCTGCAGGCGCTCTCTTAAGCTATCTCCAACACGAGATGAACGTCCCGCTCTCCCACGTCACAACCCTCGCTCTCGAAGAGACAAAAACGCATCTGAACATCGACCACTCCAGCTTGCGCAACCTCGAACTGACGCAAAGCCACACCGAAAGTCAAACGCTCCTTCACGTTCTCGACAAAACCGCGACCCCAATGGGAGCCAGATTGCTAAACGCGTGGATTAAAAGCCCCCTGCTCCATATCCCCTCCATCGAGCGCCGTCAAGATGCGATTGCGAACTTTCTAGCTGTGGGAAACTTAAACGAGCTCCACGAGCATCTAGAGGAGGTGCGCGACATCGAGCGGCTCATCATGAAAGTGAGCGCTTCCTATGCGACGCCCCGCGACTTACGCGCATTGGGAGGGTCGCTCTCGCAGATCGAACCCATTCGAAATCAGATGAGTCGATTTCAAGCCGAACTGCTCGTCGAACAGTCGGCACAACTCACCGACCCCATCTCTCAGCTCTTGATCGGCGCTCTTTCCGATACGCCCCCTTTGCGCATCGGGGAAGGGGCCATCTTCAAAGACGGCTACAATGCCGAGCTCGATCGGTTGCGCCGTTTGAGCAAAGATTCGATCTCTTGGATCGCGCACTATCAGAGCCGACTCCGAGAAGAAACCGGCATCAAAACGCTTAAAGTCGGCTACACACAAGCATTTGGTTATTACATCGAGGTCACGCACGCGCAAAGCGATAAGATTCCCGCCTCGTTTCAACGGCGTCAAACACTTGTGAGCACCGAGCGCTTCATCACCCCCGAATTGAAAGAATTCGAGCACCAAGTGCTCACCGCTGAAGAGCGCTCCAAAGCGCTCGAAACCGAACTATTCGAAGAACTTCGCGCCCGCACTTGCCTCCACGCGGGCCCCATTCAACGAAGCGCGCAAAGCCTTGCGACTCTCGACGCTCTTTTAAGCCTCGCACTCGTCGCAAACGAATCTCGCTGGACACGGCCCAAAGTCGACACATCCAACGATCTCGACATCCAAGACGGTCGCCACCCAATGGTCGAGCGCGCCATCGGTAGGGCGTCATTCATCCCCAACGACACCGCGCTCCACTCCCAAGAGCGCCTCATGCTCATCACTGGCCCCAACATGGCAGGCAAATCGACCTACATCCGACAAGTCGCCCTCATCGTCGTGCTCGCCCAAATGGGCTCCTTTGTCCCAGCAACCTCCGCACGCATCGGAATCGTCGACCAAATCTTCTCGCGCATCGGAGCCAGCGACAACCTAGCTCGAGGCCAATCGACCTTCATGGTCGAGATGAGCGAAACCGCCCACATCTTGCACAACGCCACCGACCGCTCGCTGGTACTCCTCGACGAAATCGGCCGCGGCACCAGCACCTACGACGGCATCTCCATCGCCTGGGCAGTTGCCGACTACCTACTCACCACCCTAAAATCAAAAACGCTCTTCGCCACCCACTACTGGGAGCTCACCAAGCTCGAACAATTAGAAAAAGGCGCCGTCAATTACCAAGTCGCCGTCCAAGAAGCCGCTGACGGCATCGTATTCTTGCGCAAAATCCTCCGCGGCGGCACCGACAAAAGCTACGGCGTCCACGTCGCCAAGCTCGCAGGACTCCCAGAAAAAGTAGTAAAAAAAGCAGAAGCCATGCTCCGCTCGCTCGAAGCAAAGTACCCGCGAGGGAAAGCGAAAGTGGCTGCAACGGATGAGCAGCTGTTGTTCTTTTAAGCGGCTTTTGACAAGTAAAATTTTTAGTGCGTAGCTTTTAATTGCTTTACCAGCTAAAATTTTTGTCTCTAACTTAAGGGGCCTTTCTATATGGATGACGTACAAGCTACCTCTACACACCCATATTTCAACCACGCACACTCGCCCTCTTCTAGAATCACCGCAACAACAACCTCGACATCTAGAACAACACCTGCGACGCCTCTGCCCGCATCCTCCAGCCTCTCAGGGTTGATGGCAAAAGTGCGCGCAACCGTCTCCTGGCGCTGGCTGGTGTGGACCCCACTCTCGATCGGAGTCGGCATTTACTCAGGAACTTGGGGAGCGGGCTTGCTCGCGCTCTTCTTCGCTGGCTGTGGAGAAGTCATCATTTCAGCAAGCGCGAGAATTTGGACGCGGTGCAGAAATTCAGGGCACGTTCTCTCTCAGATGATTCAGAATGGCGATATAGAAGGGGCCAATGAGCTTCTCGACGAGTGGCGTAAGCAACCGCATCCCGCAGGAGACCCTAAAGGCCATGAGGCTCTTAAAGAAGCGTATGACTTCGCTGTAACCGCTGCAATCAGGCCGTCTTCTAACGCTCGGTTCGTTGATCTTATTCAGCGCCTGCTTTGGAAGTTGGCTCTGACTAATGCCTTTAAGGCCAACAATAATCAATCGTGGTTGCAGACAAAATTCCAGGATGCCGTTAGCAAGGGGCAGACGGGCATTGTCGGTTGCTTCTTGGAGAACTCGCAACGATCTGCGCTTACTGAACAGACAATAAATTCAAGCTTTGTGGTTTCTCTGAACAACCCCGATAAATCCATGGCGTTCTTATTAGTAGATAAAGAAGCAGGAAGTCTTGACTTGGATTCTATTAGATCAGGGCTTAACCCAACCCAAACCTCCATTCCCATTGCACTCAAACTAATTACTCGATTTGAGTTCAAGGACATTGGTGCACTTGTCTTGCGTCCATGGGTTTATGCAACTCTTCCTTCTTTAATGCCTTCTCGTCAATTTAACAAGGAAGAGATCCTAGATGTAATTAAAGCAATGCTCAGCTCGGCTCATGCTTTCGCCATTTCTCCCGAGTTTGCCCTTAACGTATGGGTGCAGGGGCAACGAAGAAGCGACAAGCAGCCAATACCTCCTGAGACTACAAAATTATTTAACCAATGGATCCACAAAGACACACACTTGTATAACTCCTGCCTAACATACTCCAGAAATCCGTCACAGATAGGCAAAGACTTTGACAACGAGACGGATAGACAGCTCATTCAACAATTCGAAACTTTAACCAAATCGGAGAGCTCTTCTAATGGCAAATAATGTCGCACAACCTAATTCTAAATACCCATATCTCGACCCATTAGCACCTCAGAAAAGCAACCCATTCTTCGTAGGTAAAACAGGTGGTCAAGTGCTAGGCTTTCAAAGCGGTCCTCGCTATCAGGCCAGTGCTACAACCGCCACATCCTCTCGAACATCTCCAACTAGCGCTTCGCGAACGTCCACTGCTGAGTCCTCAGGCCTTTCAGAGCTAATCCAGAAGGTGCGCGCCGTCGTATCCTGGCGCTGGCTCGTGTGGATTCCACTCTCGATTGGCGCGGGGGTGTACCTTGGCGCTGGAGTGATTCCTTATGCACTCATCCTTGCTGCTTGTGTCGAGGTGATCATCCACGCCAGCGTAAACATGTGGACCCTTTGCAGGAATTCGGAGCGCCGTCTGACTCAGATGATTGAGGCGGGCAACGTGGATGGAGCGAATCAATTTCTCGACGCATGGGAAACCCAATTACATGCTCCGGATGACCTTCACGGACACAAGGCTCTTAGAGCAGCGTATCAACTCGCTAGATCTGACAAGAACGCGCTTCCAAGACTTAAAGGGGATAAACCCACTCCCTACACTCTTCTCGCCGAGCGAATGCTCCGGCTGAAGCCTGCTGCTTTTATAAAGGGAGATGGACATGAAAACACTTTGAAGCTAGATTTCATGAATGCTGTTGAAAAAGGACAGGCCGAGCTTGTAACCGCTTATTTAACGACACAAACATTGAACGCAGACTTTGTAAACGACCAATTTCTTGGAGCACTGAACTCGGAGATTCAAACAGTTGCGATTGCGATCGTAAATTGTCAACCAGAGTTGATTAGCGAGGCGAATATTGAGAGTAGGCTTAACAACCTAGAGAACTCTCATGAACTCGTAATGACCCTCATTAACAAATGCTTGAGCTTGTCAACGCATCGTTGCTTCTTGATAGATCATTCTTATGTCTTTCCCATCCACGTTCAGGCTCTATTATCTGATAATCACAGCAATGACCGGGAGAGAAAAAATGGCCCTCTATCCATAATCGAAGCAATGCTTAAGCAAATTCCTCTACAAAAAGAACTGACTCATGAAACTGCGCTTAAAATATGGCTCTTCGGACATATCTTCCGCGAGAAGAATTCTGACCCAACGATTGCTGATGAGATTGCAGACCTATTCAATAGCTGGATTCACCAACTCGGCTTGTATGGTCAGCTCGTAGCTGCCATCAAAGCAGACTCCACCAAAGCAGACTCCCCCCTCCTAACGAGTTTCCGCGGAAACGACCGGATCACTGTCGAAAGATTCGAACACTTAGCCGCCCCCCGCAACTCAACAGCTCCCCACTCCAAATCCTAACGCCTTCTCACCCACCTCCCCTAAATTCCCTTGGCTCTTAACCTCCGGTTTCTGCGAAACTGGAGGCATGGCCTTCGATGCTGCGACTCTTGCGCTTTATCCCGATCAGCCGGGCGTTTATCTCATGAAAAATGCCGAGGGTTCCGTGCTCTACGTCGGCAAGGCGAAGAACTTGCGGGTGCGGCTTCGGCAGTATTTTGCTTCGACTCCTGATCAACGGGCGATGATTCCGATCCTCATCGCCCAAATTGCTTCCATCGACACGATTGTGGCACTGACGGAAAAAGACGCTCTTCTTCTTGAGAATAACCTAATCAAGCGACACTTGCCGAAGTACAACGTGTTGCTCAAAGACGACAAGACGTTCATCAGCTTAGTGATGACGAAGCATCCTTGGCCGATGCTGCAGCTGGTGCGCTACAAGGGCAAGCCGAAAAACGATGGCATTTACTTTGGTCCCTTCACCAATGCGCTAGCGGCGCGGCATATTCACGATTTACTGCTCCGATTGTTTCCTTTGCGGCAATGCTCGGATGCGGAGTTTGCTTCGCGTGAGAGGCCTTGCCTGTTGTATGAGATCAAACGGTGTGTGGCCCCTTGCGTCGGCAAGTGCACGCCAGAGGAGTACCAAGCGCTTGTGACACAGGCAATGCGCTTGCTGAAAGGGCGCGATCACGAGGTGGTGGCGGAGCTCAAGCATCAGATGGAGATGGCGGCAGAGGCGCTCGAGTTTGAGCGGGCAGACGCCCTGCTCCAGACGATTCGGCAAATCGAGCATGTGACAACGGTGCAGCACATCGACAATCCGTACGCAAAAGACGCCGATGTGGTGGGGCTTTATCGCGAAGCGGACGCCGTGTTGATTGCGCTGCTTCAATTTCGCGAGGGCAAGTTGATCGGCTCTGAGCATTTTAGTTTTCATCAGATCGCATCAGATACCCCAGAGATTTTGGAGTCGTTTTTGTTGCAGCATTACCAAGGAAACGGGTCGCTGCCAAAAGAAATCTTAGTCCAGCTCGAACTGCCGATGGGCGTTGCAGAAATTTTGGGAGTGCGCATTTACGCCCCACAAAAGGCCATGAAGGCAGAGCTTATGGAGATGGCGCTTCGCAACGCTCGAGCGCTGTTCGTCCGCGAGCAAGACACCCGCTCGCTTCGCGAAAAGCAATTGCTCGAGCTTCAAGAGACGCTGGGACTCACCCGTTATCCTCGACGCATCATTTGCTTCGACACGTCCAACATCGGGGGAAGCGATCCGGTGGCAAGCTTGGTGGTTTTTGTCCATGGAGAGAAAGACAAAGCGGGCAAACGGCTCTTCAAGATTCGGGGAGCCCCAGACGATCCATCGGCGATGCGCGAGACGCTCCGGCGCCACTTTGCCAAGGTGAAAGAGCGCGGGGAGCTGCCCGATCTCGTCATTGTGGATGGAGGCAAGGGTCAGTTAAACATTGCGCTCGACGTCTTCAACGAACTGGGAATCGCATCGGTAGACGCCATTGGCCTGGCCAAAGAAGACGCGCGCCACGACAAGGGACTCAGCCGCGAAAAAGTGTACGTTCCGCACAAGGCGGATCCCATACTGATCGATCCCCGCTCCCCCCTTTTATTTTTGCTCCAAAAAATACGCGATGAAGCGCATCGCGCAGCGATTGCATTTCACCGCAAGAAGCGCACTGAACGAACCTTGACAAGCGAGTTGGACGCACTTGCTGGCATCGGCCCCAAGAAAAAGCAGCGCTTACTGCAGCGCTTTGGGAGCGTGCGGGCTCTTCGAGAGGCCAGTGAAGCTGAGATCCGAAGTGTTGAGGGGATCACCAACCGCGATGTGGCGATGCTGGTTAAGTTTCTACGACCACTAACGTGAAGAAAACGGCAGTAAAAACGTAAGCCGCTTATCTTCAGCGTCAAAAAATGAGCCAAAATAAGCCAAAATGAGCCAATTTTCGGTTAGAAAAATCCGGAGATTTTGCAAGTGCCTTATTGTCAACTCTCAAAAATGAGACAAAATGAGACAGAATGAGACAAAACAGCGGCCCTTGCTACGCAACCAAAAAAATATTTGAT
>CAYGHT010000020.1:0-15634 GCA_964349755.1 uncultured bacterium | reverse complement strand
ACGACTACCTTTTACAGGTGCTGGGAGTCAAGTAAACTTTCATGCAATTTCCCTGCTCATTCATGGGAGAAAAAATTTAACGCAAATTTGTGTTCACAAAATTGGTGGCGGTACAGTGGTAAGCCTGTCGTATCGCAGGAAAATTATTTAGGAAGACTTATTTCATCCTCAGCTGAGGAGCTAGATTCATGAAAATTCCATCCAGTTCGAGCGAAATCCTACCTTCAACGTCCTTGTCAAACATCTTTTTCACAGCGGCTGGATTTTCCAAAATGCACGAGCCGCGTTATGAGTTTTTCGCCAAAGATTAATTTCCCCTATCTGCAAATGCTTGCTTCAGAGCAGAAATAGCAAAGTTTAACGATTCTTGGGCACGTAGAGAAGCTCGAGCTCCATCTCCGGCTAAGTGACCCACTCCTGGCTGGCAATAGACTTGAACCGGCACGTTCGCTGCTTGCAGTTTTTCCGCATATTGCTTTCCCGCCTGGCGAAGTTCGTCTAGTTCAGCCAAAATCACAACAGCTGGTGGCAAGAAGCTCAAGTTTTTAGCAATCAGCGGCGAAACATAAGGGTGATGGATATCGTTGGGTCGAGCAACGTATTGCGCTGCTTGCCATCGCAGGGTGTCTATTGTGTCATTTTGTCTATCGATCGTTCCTCCGCAAGTGAGATCAGGCGCTGGATTCACCAGCACCTGCAAGTCAATTTTGGGCCCCTGGCGATCCCGGACCATCATACAGAGAGCTGTGGCCATATTCCCACCCGCGCTATCACCCACAACCGCAATTCGTGAAGTGTCTGCATGGAGTTCGTTTTTGTGCTGGGTTGTCCAGAGCAACGCATCGTAACATTGTTCCAATGGCCCAGGAAATTTCCCCTCAGGTGAGTTTTGGTAACCGACAGAAACTACAACAGCCTGTGCGTTGGCACACAAATAACGAGCTAGGTTGTCATGGGTATCCAGATTCCCTGCGACCCAAGCTCCTCCATGAATGAATACAATCACGGGAAAACTTTGCTCGTTTTCAGGAGTATAGATCCGAATGGGTGTGCTCCGACCATCATGTTTTATGACTTGGTTTTTCACAGACCCAACTTCAACAGCTGGAGCTTCTACGCTCATGATTCGTTGATTGATTTTTTCTCGAACAACTTCAGGTGTCATATCCCACCAAGACAGTGCAGAAGCGAGGAGAATCTGCACAATCATCGAAACATCTCGAGGTGATCTTGAACGATACGTTCCCACGTCAACATAAAAAATCCTACTTTGCCGTAGCCTTGGAAACTTGCTTTTTGAGGACGTCAATGTAGAAATCGAAGAAATGATCATTTGGCACATGACCCATTCCCTCTACCAAGAAGTATTCTGAATGGGGGATGTCGTGATGCAATGCTTCGCCATGATCAGGCCGAACGATTGGATCTTCGGACCCTTGCAAAATGGCGGTGGGGACTTTGATGCGGGAAGGAATTTTCTGAACCCACTCTTCAGCGCTTTTGCTTGCCAAAACGGCCATGTGATTGGCCATTCCTTGGGGGTATGTAAGTCGAGAAAGAAATTCTAAATGGACCTTTCGATTCATTTCGTCATTGAGGGGGATTTTGAATCCATTCAGTTGATTCCAACCTTCAAGTCGGTGCGCGAGTTGTTCTTTCTCATTCTGTGGAGTCAATTTCATAAACTCCTTCATCCAAGCAAGGTATGCAGACGTAGGCGAAGAAAATGCAATTCCTTCCGAGCGAGGCAACCCTGCCAATGCTCGATTCATCGGTCGAATATCGCGAGCTGCGCCCATCAATGTGATCGTATCCACTTTTTCTGGATGATCAATTGCCATCAATTCTGCGAGATATGCACCCAGAGAAACTCCAAACAAGTGGGCTCGCTTGACTCCCAGAGCATTGAGGAGACCCACCGCGTCGTTGGCCATATCTTTGAGATCATAGGGATTTTCGGCCCAATTGAAGCAAGTTGATAAACCTGCGTCTCGATGATCGTATCGAATGACATAGTGCCCTTCATTGGCCAGTTTTTCGCAAAATGCCTTGGGCCACAATATGCCCTGTGCACAAGCCCCCATGATCAGCAGAATGGTGGGATTCTCTTTGTTTCCGAATGTTTCATGCCAGATCTTAATCCCGTTAGCTTCGGCAAATTGTCCCATATCTCCACGTAGATTTGATTTCTGAATCATAAGCTCTATTCCCGGAATCTCTATGATAAAGAGAGGGGGTCCACTATAGACAGTTTATCGATGGCTAAAAGTAAGCCGCTCTTTGCCGAACAAGGGTGTGCCATATCCAGCCCATGAACCCTCTAATTTTTGGGGGTCTGTTAGACAAAAAGAAACAACTCCTGTTCCACCATTTCCAGAAAAATCATAGTAAGCTACGCTGAGAATGTGATCTTTTAAAATACCAATGCCTGTTTGAACTTGCGAATTTCCTATACTCCAGGTGAGCCTGTAGTTTGATCCGCATTCTCGAATTTCTACTTTACCGTGATAATTGATTGTTTCTGAGCCAGGGTTGCTTCCTTCTAATACGTATACCCCGGTCAGTAACGAAGTTATGGGAGCTTCAGAAGAAGAATTTGCATAGAGGCAAGAAAAAAGACATACCAGCAAAAAACTCATTTTTAACGAATAGCTTTTCATTAGAAGACTCCTTTGAAGAAAGGAAGATACAGGAACCAGCCCGCAAAAGTCAGCTGTTTTCTCAAAAATCGGCTACTTTCGAGCAGCCTTTCGCTCTTATGTTCTGTGCATAACGTCCTTTTCTTTTATAACGGGTTGATTCAAAAATCGGACAGCTGTTCCCAAACCATTTTTAATCGCGGTTGTTGCCATGATTACGGCTCCAAGTTGCTTTGAGAATTCTGTGGTAAGAGGCCGGAGTCTTTCTCGTTGAGGAACAGCTTCGGCTTGGTCTTTTTTAAACGGTTTTCAACATTTTTTATAGGCTCGGCAGCTGGAATATTTTCAGGCATTGCAACACCAATTTTCGCAATAGCTGCTCGAACTTCCCTTCCGACCATTTCGTGAGTCTCCATGGCGTGTCTTTGATTCTTAATTTTTTCCAATTTGAGTTTCTCACGCGTCTGAGTCATTCGAAATTGGTTGGCGGCGAGTTCAGTTGTGTTCATGCGATCCATGAGGTGTTCTTTTGGAGCAATGCCTTTGCGAGCCTTGATTGCATCAACTCCTAGCCCTCCGTAAAGGCCCTTGTATCCGGCATCGTGAAAAACACCGAACATTTTATTCTGCACGCCTGCATCTCGAGCGGCTCCAGAAAGGGCTTTGAATTCAACGGAAGCCTGTTTTCTGAGTTCAAGGCGTTCAAGATCCGCAACCATTTCATCGGAAAGTTCTTGTCGCCGAGTCTGAATGGCAAAATACTTTTGCGCTTCAGCAATTTCTGGTTTTCTCGGATCGCTATTTTGAGCAATGAGATAACAGGCAAAGCGGGAGAGGTGATAGTCGTTTACATCTCTTTCTGTTTGGCTGCCAATCTCGACCATTTTACCGGAGCCGGTAAAATGGTTTTGAGGATCATTGCCAGATTGTTTGCAGGACTCCATAGCTTTTTTGATTGCTGGTTCAAATCGTTGCCACTTGGAATACCCAAGACAGGCTTGAAGATCACGAGCTCTCCAGTACTCTATGCCATGTTGATTGATCTTTTTCAGAGACTCAAAAGATAGGTTGGTGGGTACAAGCTGAATATTGTCTGATTTGGTCATGCAAATGTCCTCTGGAAGAGATTTTTTAAAAGGGCAAGCATAGATCAGCCCAAACTATTTCTCAACGACACTGCTTTTCTGGCCTATTTCAATTTCTTGGCTTTTTATTGATTGCTTTGGGCGCTATTCTCATGGTGTTTCTCTACCCAAAGGAAGATCTGAAAATCAAGTAATGCGATAAGCTCGCCTTCCTTCTTCGTAGAGGTCTCTTCCATAGAGATCGTTGATGACAGTCACAGGCATTTCAGCCACTTCTAACTTTCTCACGGCCTCTGTTTCTAAATCGGGATAAGCAATGACTTCAGATGACAGCACCCGATGGCTAATTAAAGCTGCAGTCCCTTCAATGGCTCCAAAATAGACACAGCCGTATTTTTTCATCGCATTCAGTACAGCAGGAGAGCGCTTTCCTTTGCCAATCATGGCTCGTAAGCCTCGTTCAATGAGGGCGGGAGTGAATGGATCCATTCGACTGGCGGTCGTAGGTCCGCAAGGCCCTATGATATGGCCGGGCTTAGCAAGGGTCGGCCCTGCATAATAAATGACCTGCCCGTTCACATCGAATGGAAGCTCTTTTCCTGCGAGCAGAGCTTCATGAAATCGAAGATGAGCGGCATCACGAGCCATGTAGATAATGCCGGATAGAAGAACTTGATCGCCACTTTTCAGCTGCTCAAGTTTTTTTAAGTCAAAGGGAGTTGTCAAAGCGATTTTCTGCTTAGACATAAATCTCTTTTCCTCGATGGGAATGACAGTCGAGATTCACAGCGACTGGAAAACTTGCGATGTGGGTGACACCCGCTTCGATGTGTAGTCCCAGCGCTGTCACAGTGCCTCCCATACCTGCTGGGCCAATCCCTAGTCGATTCACTTGATTCAAGAGATCTTCTTCCAACGTTCTGTAGGTTGGATCGGGATGCGGCTTTCCTATCGGCCATAGAAGGGCTTTTTGAGCGAGTTTCGCGGCTTCTGCAAAAGGTCCTCCCATTCCAATGCCAATCACAAAAGGAGGGCTGGCATTGGGCCCCGCGTTTTCGATCGTTTCAATGATGAATGCCTTTGCCGCTTCTAATCCTTCTGCAGGAGTCAACATTTTGATTGCGCTTTTGTTATCGCAGCCACACCCCTTCACTAAGACGGAGATTTTGAGTCGATCTCCCGGGACGATATCGTAGTGGATGATGGCTGGGGTGTTGTCGTCTGTGTTGATTCGGTGGATGGGATCTTTCAACATCGACATGCGCAAATAACCCTGTCGGTATCCCTGACGCACTCCCTCATTGAGAGCTTCTTTCAGATTGCCGTCCACGTAGACCTCTTGCCCTATCTCAACAAAGAGCACGGCATATCCTGTGTCTTGGCAAAAAGCAATTCCCTCTTTGCAAGCAAGAGCAGCATTTTCTAACAGCAAGTCAAGGACTTCTTGCCCTTGTGGAGATCGCTCTTTCTTTTTCGCGCATTGCAAGGCTTGGACGGTATCGCAACGAAGGATGCAGTTGGCGTCGATGCAGAGCTGTTTCACATGAGAGACGATGACATCTGAGGAGATAGAGCGCATGGATTGAAATCTATACTCTTTTTCTTTTTGTTGAGAATGAAATTTGGGGTCGCGAGGGGCTTAAAATTCTGCGAAAAAGTGAATGAGCTGGAGCATTCCAATGTTGAGCCAGCCCGCAAAAGTTCAGCTAACCCTGTCCTCAGAAATAATTGAGCCGATCGATTTGTTCAAAACAGCGGACGAATAGATCCACTTGCGCAGGATCTATCCCTAGAGTGAGTCGGATTGTCGAATATTCTTTTCCAGATAGCAAAGAAAAGTTCGGATGATAAAAGCCGACGCTTCTTCGAGTGAATATCGGATGGCCTTGCTCCCAGCATTGGCTGAGCAAATACCCGCTTACCACGGTTGCTGCTCGTACAGAATGAAACGGTCCTGAGATTTTTATGTCAATGAATCCGGGAGAGATCTCTTTTTCCATCGGAATGATTCGATATTTCGCATCGGTAGCGTATATGTGTGCAGGTACACGGTTCAATAGAGCTCGGGTGTTTTCGAAAATCTGTTTTCGATACAGATCTAATTCGTGAGCTGTCTGCTGGTACGCAAGACAAAACCACTGCAAGCTCAATCGATCGACTTGCAGCACCGGATCGTGAAATAATGCATCAAAAAAAGCCCAATGTTCACCTTGGCAAATCAAGGCAAAAGGCGCTCCTGCATGATTATCCATGCCCAATAGGTCAAACTTAAGGCCGCTGCGATAACAAACCACATTTAAAATTCCAGCGGTGATTTCTTCCTCAAATTCTCCGAGCAATTGTGCTACTTCCAAAGAATCGAGAAAATCGAACGTGCAATCGAGTGCGACAGTGAGTGGTTTGTTTTCTCTGGCAGAGAGCGCTCGATGCAGCACTTCAGCAATTGGCTCGATTTGGTAGTGGCATGCGGTTAGCTCTTGTTGGTTCGTCGCAGGGCGTTTCAATGCTGGGTTAAATTGCGCCACAATCAAATCGACTTGTTCCCATTGTTCCTGGGTGGCTTTTTGGATAGGGGAGGCTTTAGCGATCCGTTCGATCGCGTTGATGCATTCGAAGTAGGTGTTTTCTCCATAGAGAATCTGGGGTGGATGCCCCGCAGTTTTCTCTGCAGCTTTTAAGATGCCAGCAAAGCTTGCCATAGCAGAAGAGTGAATTCCGCAGGATACAAGGGCTTTCAGAGAAGATGGAATGTGTTTCAAACAAGCCTGGTAAATCGGAGCGAAATCTTCCAAAACAAATGGGCTGCATACGGCAAGCAAAGAAGACAGGTGTGCATGGATTTCTTCCAAGCGAGAGGTTGTCTGAAAAAAAGAACAAGTCTCTTCTTGAACAATCTGCTCGAATTCTTCTCGAATTTTGGCCACTGACACATCGATCACAGTCGAGCGCGCAAGGCAGCTGCAGATCGAAGCCCAGCGATCATCAGAAATCGCATCGAATAGCCCATTGAGAATTCGGAGAGTCGCCTCCACGAAAAGCTTTTTTTGGGGGTGGTCTAATGTTCCACGAAACACAAACCGATCTGGTTTTGCCGTGCGTGTTTTTTCCTTTGTCTCTAGTGCCTGATTGTAAAAGTTCGCATACATCTTTGGCCCATCTTTGCTCTGTTGATTCGTATGCTCACGCTCAACAACTTGGCTCAAGTTGCCATCGCGCTCCGCATGCAAATCAACAAGCAAATCTGGGCGCAAATATACATGCGAACTTTTACAATCAGACACTAGGAGTGTGAACGATATTCCCTCCAATTCCGCTTGAGTTGCGCTCAACCCGCATTCCGAAATCCACCGAAGCCAGGTCTCTGGATGACACGTGTGAGTCAGCGGCAAGATCCGGATGCCCGCAATTTCTTCTGCATGGACCCTCTGCAGGCATGTTAGCTTCGAAGGATCTATCTGATGTTTCTCGCATGCACGCACTATTTGTCTTCGAAATGCTTCCCACTCAGCCCAGTGCCAGTTCGAAAACCGATCTGTGACATCGATGATTGTTCCCTCCATCCGCTCAATCAACATGTCTGCCGGTTCATTCGGTAAGGCCTCTATGGAAGAAGGCAAATAAGGACGAATGTCGTGAGGTCGTGTCAACAACAGAGGAAATGAGGAAGGCTGCGGCAGAGATTGTTGCCACTTCTTCATCCGTTCTGCATAGTTTTCCGACATTTGGCTTGCTGGATCTCGGGTGTAAGCGCTGTTCGTGGCTGGATGCACTTGCAGGGGCACGTCAAAACAGGGACAGACCCAGTCAATCAGGAACGAATGAAACCCACTTTGTTTCGCAAGCCAATGCTTTTGTAAAAATTGGATCAGCTGTTCTGTTTCTGACGATTTATGCCCCGAGCGGTCATAAATTGCGGCCAAACGGAGCCGATTCTGTTCCCAAGAATGGTGAGAAGAAAACGTTTTTTTCTTCGAAATGAACTGGATCCATGCATGCCGAGCTCCTATTTGGCACGATTGGCTGATGAGCGAACATTCGCTTCTTAAAGGATTGGGAAGTAACTCCGATCCAACCCATGTCCATCGAGCCATCGAGTCGAAGACATTTCCCAGAGCAAAGTAGACAGTTCCTCGAACGAATTCGGAACGAAAATCAGCAGATGACGAGCACAGCAAGGCCACAAAGCAAAGGAGAAGGGGTCTGAACATACCTCCTTGACCCTATACCAGTAAGCGAGAAATAAGCCTACCTATCCTCTAAAAGATGGTTCGCCGCTCTGCTCTGGGTTTTTGGATAGAGCAAGACAAACTCATTTATTCTGACATTTCCGGAGTATACTCCGTAAATGTCAGGTAAATCCGGAGTGTAGTCCGAAAATGTTAGTAAAAAGGTTGACTGGCTGATAAAAATGGAGTATACTCCAGAAAAAGCAGGCAAATCTGGAGTTAAGGTATGTTCCGCCGGTTCGTTCGATTTTCCCCTAAACATAGCTTTTTTCTCTTTGGACCTCGAGGGACAGGGAAGAGCACTCTTTTAAAGGAGAGGTTTCTGCCGGGTCAATGCCTTTGGCTGGATCTTCTGGACTCTTCGGTAGAAGACCGATTTTCGCGGAGTCCAGGCGAGCTGTATGCCATTGTGAAGGCCCTTCCCAAGGAGGTGGTCTATGTGGTCGTGGATGAAATCCAAAAAGTGCCGAAATTATTGGATGAAGTGCACCGTCTGATTGAGGAGAAGGTAGACAAAGTATTCATTCTCACGGGATCGAGTGCGCGTAAGCTCAAACACGGAGGAGCCAATCTCCTGGCTGGCAGAGCCTTTGTGTATCATCTCTATGCGCTCTCCTGTTTTGAATTAGGAGAGCGGTTCGAATTGGAAACGGCGCTTCACTGGGGCACTTTGCCCAAGATTTTGAGTTTAGGTGATGATGCGTCGAGAAGCGCCTTCTTGCGCTCCTATGCAGACACGTATTTGAAAGAAGAAATTTGGACTGAACAGGTGATTCGAAAATTGCCTCCATTTCGTCGATTTCTCGAGGTAGCTGCCCAATGCAATGGAAAAATCATCAACTATGCAAACATCGCGCAAGATGTCGGCGTAGACGATAAGACGATCAAAGAGTACTTCATCATTTTAGAAGACACGATGATCGGATTCTTCTTGGAACCGTTTCACAATTCATTCCGCAAACGGTTAGTAGAAAAACCGAAATTTTATTTCTTTGATCCAGGCGTTGTGCGTAGTTTATCAAGACAGCTTTCCGTTCCGCTCACTGCGAGAACATCTGCGTATGGAGATGCGTTTGAACATTTTGTCTTATTAGAATTCGTTCGGTTGGCAAGTTATTTTCAACCAGACTACCGTTTTTCTTTTTTGCGAACCGCCTCCGATGTAGAAATCGACCTCATCGTGGAAAGGCCCGGCAAGCCGTTGTTGTGCATCGAGATCAAAAGCTCCGATACGGTCAACAAGAGAGATATCGGTGCTTTCATCAAGTTGACAAAGGACATCCCGAATTGCGAAGCCATTGTCTTAAGCCAAGACCGGTTCATGAAAAAATTTGGGGCTGTGACCTGTTACCCCTGGAAACAGGGCATCGCTGAATATTTCCCAGAGATCAATGCTCATTTCACATAGAGGACCACATCAAACGCTTTGCGAAAGGCTAAATCAGTGTAGAGTTTTTCGGCAGCAGGGCTGCTTAGCAGAACTAACCGCTGTAGGCCGAGCTCATGAGCTCGATTCATTAAAAACAACATCATGGCTCTTCCATGCCCCTTCTTTTGATGCTCTGGCAAGGTCGCTAGGTTGAAAATGCCGCCGACAGTGCCCATGGAAAGCAAGACTCCTGTGCCCACCGGGTGATCGTCAGCGTAGATAAGGTAATTTTCAGACTTAAACGCTCTCATGATCGCGATGAATTCCTGTTTAAATTTGTCGTCAAACTGATTGACTGTCGCAGTGATGTCGTGAAAGATCTCCATATTCGCAGGGCGGATATCCGCTTTAGCAACGACTTTTGGCTGGGTGACTTTCCAGCTCATTAGAGGACAAGAGACTGCAGGCTGAAACCCTTTTTGCTTGAGAGTTTCGGCAAGCCCTGGAGCGTTGTTTTTCGGATGTACCCAAAACGAAATAGGAACAGTGGAAGGAGCACTCGCAATGAGCTCATCCACCTTGCTTGCAATCTGTTCAGGCCGACAAGAGAGGTGCATAACTGCATTGAAAAGAGGATGAGACAATCCGGAAAACCAGGCAAAGGTTTCCTCTGAATTTTCTCTTGCTGGACAGATTGTTTCGTAGCATTGTTCCATCTGTCTGAGTACTTCGAAGTCTAAATCTTGAACTTTCATGGTTATTTTCTCCGCATAAATGAGGGTTCCGCTAAAAAAGAGAGTTAAGAAAAAAAAGCCGCTGGTTTTCATCGTACCTCCTAAAAACCGCTTATTTTATGAAAAGGAGACAATGGGTACGTACCGTGATGATTACGGTATCGTTAAATAAGACCTAAGTCGCTTAATTTTTGCGTAATAAGAAGCAGAAAGTCTTTGCTGGAACAGCGTAGCTTTGCGCGAATGTTCTCCAAATAAGCTTCAATCGTACGGTGAGAGAGGCCAAGATGGAGTGCAGTCCCTTTTGCGCCCTCTCCTGCAAGAAGCAAACGAAGACATTGTCGCTCCCGAACTGAAAGTCGAGCTGCCAGGTCAACTTCGTGTGACAGGCCGATCTCCCGCAAATACGAGTGATGGGCTACTGAAGCGATGGGTGGATCGATCGAATCAGGAGTGTAAAAATCATTTCCCTTAAGTTCCAAAAGGGAAGGGCTCGCTTCATCCATTTGTAGAAGAATGGGCTTAAGTTCTCGCTTGAAATGACAAGCAAACGCCTTCAAAAAAGATGGGCGATTGACGCACACCTCTGCCAAAGAAGATGTCGCTCGATGAGCCGAAAAGCCGAAAAACTCAACTGCATCAGCTTGTTTTTCTACAAACACAGCACCAAAGTCAACGCTCATTGTTCTCTTCGCTTGGGAGATCTTTTCCTGATACTCAGGAGAGCCATGCGTTTCCAGCAAGTTCATACCCGTTTGATAAACATTAGGATGGCGAAGATAAGGATCAGTCAGAAAGAATTTTTCAGACACATAGTATTCAGCCCACTCGGGTCGATCGACTAAAACGATGTATTTTCCTTGCGCATCGATGCGGTGATAGCTGAAATACTCGATCCCAAAATGCTCTCTGAGGGGTTGGCAGACTTTTTGAATTTTATCTGAATGGCATGCGATGTAATTTTGAACGATTTCTTCCCAGGTCAACATACGATTTTTAAAAGATAAGATTTGTGAACGAACTCTTGCTAACGCATTGTATAGTGAAGCCCCAAAACTAGACAGGTGAATTTGTTTGTCCGGTTTTTTTAGTCAAAGTTGTACGCGTTTTGCCGTACAACTGACCGTCTGATATTTTCGGAGTATATTCCGGATAAGCCAAGACCGGTTGTAACTATTCAGGTGGGTGGCTCTGACTGCAAGTTGTTGAACCACAGAGCACACAGAGGCCGCAAAATGCGGTAAAAAACACGCGTTTTTCTGCTTTTATCGTGCTTCATGACTTCTCTGTGCGCTCTGTGGTTCAACAACTTGCAGTCCCCCCTGAATAGTTACGACCGGTTCATAGGGGACATCATGGTGCCGATCAAGAGCGCCGACCTCGTCCAAGAGGCATTTGGTCGAGCAGGTAAAAGTAACCTCCAGTATGCTCGATACGATGATCTAGGGCACGCTCTAACAGGGCGCGAAGATGTGTACGGGCCGATGCTCGACTGGATATCCGAGAAAAGCTTTCCGGCCTCTTCTTCTGTTGATCTCAAGGCTCATCAGTAGAGCGCTTTACTTCGAGTCCCGCTTCCCGAGCATCTCTAAACATCAGCCTCCTTAAAATTTGGCCGACTACCTGTGTTTTTATGCGTATCTGGCCAAAAATGCCTGTGATTGCGCATGGGCCACTTCCAAGCTTTGGTGAATAAGGCGGAATAAGGCGGAACGTAACTATTCAGCCAACAACCTGAGGGCGGTACAACATTTGGCTTGTAAAATGGTTTTGAGAATTATTGCCAGGCTGCCTGCTCGATAAATTCACCTGCTGAAAAGGTCCCTCATCATGCTTGGCTTATAGGATAGAGCAAAACAAACGCACGATAAAGGAAAAGCGGAAACACTGCTACAACCTTTCAGTTCTTAAGGATAAATTTTTTGAAAACACACGCGCTTCGCTCTTTTTTTGATGGCAGTGCAGCGGGCAGGCTCCAATATACCAACAAACTCACTCCTTCAACTTATATGAGCCGTTGCGGCATACTGCAGAACTTCTTAGAAAACTTCATACGAGGGATGACACGCCTATGAAAAACGCAATCTTCAGTCTTCTCGCAGGAGCGTCTGCGCTCCTCTCTCCACTCTCTGCAGAGCCTCTTTTCTTCTCTCCTCAGATGATTGCCAACCACTTAAATGACTACAGTGCAGAGGAAAAAGAGCTCATTGCCCAGGACCTCGCCGTTGTGCGCTCTCTCTGCTTGCCCTCACAACCTCAGCAACCCCTTTCCAAGCCGCAATACATCGCAACGGCTGGAGCGCCTGGCTCTAGGAAAACGACGATTCTAGAGCGCTTTTTAAGCCAACGCCCCCAGACCGAACACATCGCGTACATCGACCCCGATCAGCGCGCTTTGAAATTCATGGTGCACACCTACTTGAGCCAATCGCTTTCGGCACGGGTGGTTGCAGAGCAACCGCTCTATGGCAATGCGGTCAAGGCGGCGTACGAAAAGTGGCGCGGTGGCTCCAATTTCATCGCCCTCACGTTGCTCGAAGAGGCGTTCGCATCGCGTCGCAGCGTGGCTTACGGGACCACATCCACGGGCGAGCATACCCCCAAGTTTTTAGCGAATGTCAAAGCGGCCGGGTACGAAGTGACGCTGCTTCTCTGCTCGTGTGAAGATCCGTTTCGACAAAAAGCCGTTCAATACCGCAATGAAGAGCAAAAATTCTATCAGTCTACACCGGAAGATGCCTTGGCCAACGGGAAATTATTTCCTCAGCGGATGGCTGCGTATTTTGCTTACGCCGATGTGCTTCAGCTTTTTTGGAGCGACGATCTCGCTCATCCAGAGCGCTTGGCAGCGGAACTTCGAGACGGCAAACTCAACGTAATCGATCCGGAAGCCTTCCGTTTGTTTGCCAATAAGTATGAAGCAGATCGAGCGCTCCTTGCACGAGAAGGTCAGCAGTTGCCGTCTTGGGACGGACTCTTATTTGCCTATAAAGCTGCGCGCACTCGGTGACCATGGCTCCAAAATTACACCTGCTGCGCCACGGCCAATCGGTGTGGAATCAACAGAATCTCTTCACTGGCTGGGTCGATATTCCGTTGAGCGAAAAGGGGATTCAAGAGTCCCTGGACGCAGGAGCTCGTCTTGCAGACGAGCCGATCGATGTCGTGTTTACCTCGACGCTGGTGCGCGCTCAAATGACCGTGACCCTTGCGCTTCTCCACCACCGCAGCGGAAAAGTGCCCGTTTTTCAGCACACCGACGAACGAGCGTCCTGGAGCCAAATCCACAGTCCCGAGATGCTCCGTCGGACGATTCCTGTTCACACCGCCTGGCAGCTCAACGAACGGATGTACGGCAAGCTCCAAGGGCTCAACAAAGCGGAAATGGCCGCCAAGTACGGAGCCGAGCAAGTTCATCTCTGGCGGCGCAGCTTTGACGTCGCCCCTCCTGACGGAGAAAGCCTTGCGATGACAGCTGCGCGCACCTTGCCCTACTTCCAAGAAACGATCGTTCCCCACCTCAAAGCAGGCAGGAATGTATTCATCGCCGCGCATGGCAATTCGCTGCGCTCCATCATCATGCATCTTGAGTCTTTAAGCCCTGCTGCTGTCGTAGCGCTCGAACTTGCGACGGGCGAGCCGCTGAGCTATGCCTACGAGGGCGGAAAATGGCTGAAACTCTGATCGATCTCAGCGGGCTCCCGCGTATCTGTACGCCTGCGCTCGATGCCTTTCAGAGCGCACTTGAAGGAAGCTCAGAGACGCCCTTCGACGCGTTGAGTCGGCGAAAAGCTCCCATCTATGAGCTCGCGGGATTTACTGAGAGCGATACGTTCTCATTCACTGCCTCTGGCGCGGAAAGCATCAACGAGGTTCATTGGACCGCCTTCATCGAGCGCGCCCGCAAAGAAGGCAAATGCCACTTCGTCACCACTCCCAATGAAGACGCGAGCCTCCTCCAATCGCTGAAACGGCTGGAGGATTTAGGTTGCTTTGTCCACATCGCGCCCGTTGATTCCTATGGGCGCGTCGATGTAGCTAAACTGCGCGCGCTGCTCGGCCCTAAGATTGCAATGCTCTCCATGAGCGCTGCCAATCGCTTAACCGGCGTTGTGCAGCCTCTGAGTGAGATTGGAGCGTTGGCGCAAGAGATGGGCGTTTGGCTCCATTTGGAAGCGAGCCACACATTGGCAAAGATGCCCCACGTCAATGCGGATTACCTCACCTTCGACGGCAGCGCGCTCCATGCGGGCCCAGGCTCCGGCGGCGCATTTGCCCGCTCGGGCAAACCGCTCCTCTCGTTTCTTCTCGGCGCTGAAATCAACGTCCCCGCATTCATGGCGCTCTCCGCGGCTTGCGCGCACGCCACGCTCTATGTAGATACCATGGGCCTCGAAATTGCCCGCCTACGAGCTCTTCTCGAAGAGGGGATTCGAGAGCGCGTGCCGGGAGCTGTCCCGTTGTTTACCGATTGTCTTCGCCTTCCCGATGCATCGACCCTACTCTTTCCTCACATCCATCAAGAGTCGCTTCTCTACGCCCTGCGGCGCAAGGGCTTGGGCGTCTCCATCGGCGGCGGGTCTGCCCCGCATCTACACCGCCAACTTCAAACCTGTGGCTTCGACGAGCTGGCCGCGTTGTCTGCACTCAGCTTCTCGCTCAATCGATTCACCAGTCAGGCCGATGTAGAGCGCGCCATTGCGTTGATCGCAGAAACTTGCAAGCAGCTCCGACCCCTCGCAGAGGATCTATTCCCATGACCCTCCTTCGTCCATCCGGAGTCCCAATGTGGGAACAATGCTCTAGAAAACTGCTGAGTAAAATCGATCAGCCCCGGTTCATTGGATTTTTCACTGCACGCCAAGCCGAAGCCAAGCAAATGCGCCTCGTCACTGGGAGAGAAGGGACGCTCTGTCTCTATTGGCTTGTCGACGAAAGCGACGGCGTCATTGCCGACGCCAAGTTTCAGGCATTCGGCCCCCCACTCCTTGTGGCTGCAGCCGAAATCGTCTCCGAATTGGCCATGAGAAAAAATTACGATCAAGTCTCCCGCATCAGCGCCGATCTACTCGACCAACATGTTCGCGATCGGAAAGAGACACCCGCATTCCCCCGGAGCGCCTTTGGCTTTTTAAACCAAGCCCTCTCTGCAATCGATCGCGCCGTTCACCAGTGTTTGGACATCCCCTTCGCCGCGACCTTTGAGGTGACTCCCATCGAAAACGATCTCCCAGAAATTCCAGGAGGAATCCCTGGTTGGGAAGAATTTTCATTAGAAAAGCGGCGTGCGATCATCGAAGAGGTCATCGACAAAGAAATTCGCCCCTATGTCGAGCTCGACGCCGGCGGCATCCGCGTCCTCGACGTGCGAGCAGATGGCCAGGTGAGCGTTGCATTCGAAGGCGCCTGCACCACTTGCCCCTCATCAAGTGGCTCGACCCTCAGCGCCATCCAGAAAATTCTGAAGGCCCGCGTACATCCCAGTTTGAGAGTCACTCAAAATGGCTTTGTTGCATAATTCAGTGAACCCTCAAACCGTTGATGGTAAAAAGATTATAACCACAGAGGGCACAGAGAACAC
>CAYGHT010000019.1:0-16299 GCA_964349755.1 uncultured bacterium | reverse complement strand
GAAAAAGCCTCAGAATCCGATTTTCAAAGCGAGCTGCAGAAGGTCGGCGCGCAAATTTTTGTGGTCGTGGCGTTCGGCCAGATCCTTCCGCAGAGCTTGCTCGATATTCCCCCGCTCGGTTGCATCAACGTCCATGGAAGTCTTTTACCCAAACACCGCGGGGCGGCTCCCATTCAGCGCACCATTCTGTACGGCGAAACAGAAGCTGGGGTAGCGATTCAGAAAATGGTCAGGCAGCTCGACGCGGGCGATGTCATCCTCTCGGCTAAAATTGCTCTTCCTGAAACGATGCTCTTTGGCGAGCTCTATCAGAAGCTCTGCGAGCTCTCCAAGCCGCTGCTTCTTCAAGTGCTTCATTGGTACACGCTGGGAATCCCAGCGGCATTGCCCCAAGATCTCTCTGAGGTCACCTTTGCAGCAAAAATCACCCCTGAAGAGACCGAAATCAATTGGACAAAAGAAGCGCGCATCATCCACAACCAAATCCGCGCGTTGAGCCCAAAACCTGGCGCATGGACGTGCGTGCAATACAACGACGAAAAAAAACGGCTCAAAATACTCCGGAGCGCGGTCGTGATGGAGCGGGGGAAGCCCAGAGCGCTTCTTTCGGCAAAGGATTTAGTCGTCGGTTGTGGGGGCAATGCCTTGCAGCTGCTCGAAGTACAGCCAGAAGGCAAGCAGCGGATGAAAGGCGTTGACTGGCTTCGCGGTCTAAAGGCGCCGCCGCTGTTTTATTGATTTTTCTCCTCAGGATTCTTAAATCGCTCTTGCTCAAAAGTAAGAAAAAGCATACACGGTAGCTCCTCATTTCAAAAACGGGACGACCCATTTCATGACTTACACGACTTCTTTGCCTGTCATTTGCCGATGGGGGATCAAGTATCTCCACGATGGACATGGGTTTTTCCCCGCTAACTTTGCATACAAATCTTTCAAGTTAATGGATTTAACGAATCTGTTCGGCAGCTGGGTAAAATCTGGAGAAAGAGGATTTGGCAACGCAGTCAATGGAAGTCCCGTCCTCCGTTTCGGAGCTAGCTTGATCCGCCTTCAAAAGGCATTCAATCCCCCGAAGTCAACGACACTTTGGGCTCAAAGAATCGAAATTCTCAAGCAAGCAAGCCGCACCGCCTCGCTCGCCGTATACACAGTGCTCAGCTTCGCAGGAGGGGAGATTTGGAAACGGCGGGGAACTTGGAGCTTGTTGGTGAGCAATGGCATTTCGCTCTATGCAGAATGCGAGGAGCTAAGAGAAATTTACTCTTGCGGCCAAACTCCGCAAACGGTCAAAACGTGGCGAATGCTGAAAATCTGCCAGGCAGTCATCGCAATCGCTTTCTGCATTTTTACACTTCACATTGCGAGTGCATTCGCACTCTCTCAGATCGTGATTGAGGTAGTCCAAGCCGTTGGCTCCCTTTTCACCTCTGGATTGATTATGTACGCCGATTATTATGATCACTCTCGAGGTCTCAAGCAATATAGAAAGAACCCGAGCGGCCCAAGTGCACTGCCAGTATCGGATCCAAAAGCTACTACGGCCTCAAGTCGCCAAGTTGAGAAGCCTCTGCTGATGCCTCAAAAACAGCAAGTGACAGATAGCTCAAGTAGTCTGTCTAGCTCAAGTCCATCGCCAGAATCCAACGGTTTCATTTTAGGTGGCGCGGATACAGCTCCAAATCAGGAAGGTTCGAGTACATCACCTTTGAATTCGTCACCTTCGAGTTCGTCGTGTTCAAATTCGTCATCTTCGAATGCATCACCTTCGAGTTCGTCACCTTCGAATTCGTCGCATTCGAAGTTGTCACCTTCGAATTTGCCACGTTCGAATTCGCCAGGGATTGCTAAACAAAAAAGCAGGAGGGGTCCGTTATATGTCAGGACGAGAAACGCACCACGTCTACCCGTTAGGCTATATGGCTCCAAAGCAGATGCAAAAAAATTGTTGAATAAGTGGCATCAGTCTCTTAAGGAAAACTCCCCTTCAACAGAGCCTACTTAGGAAAAAACGATGGGAACCCCTCTGTTTTCTGCAAGTCCGATACACTATGATCCTAAGCGAAGCACCCTATGGAATGTCTCTCAGTGGGGAAATCGATATCTTCGGAAAGAATATGGCTTTCGGCCTGCCCACTTTGCATACCATTCATTCAAACTCATGCGGCTCACTGAGTTATTTGGCGAATGGGTGAACGTTTCTGAGCAAGTATTTAGTCGAGCAGCAAATGGAACGACTGTGATTCGTTTTCTGTCTAGCATCGGTTCTCTTCATGAAGCATGGAGTGAATTGACCTCGAAACGTTCGTGGGCGAAAGGAGCGCTCTTTATACGACAAATCGCTCAGAGCTCCTCGCTCGGTTTATACACAGCGCTCTCTTTCACCAGCCGAAGCATCTTGAGGATTCCAGCAAGTGCGCTCCTCTGCGTAAGCGACAGCATCGAGCTGTATGGAGACTATCGAGAATGGAAAGCCCTATGTGCGCCAGACCTTGTGGGATCCTCGATCATCGACATGAGAAAAACGCACAGAATGCTGCTCATTGCCAAGGCGACGTTTGCTTTGGCCTCCGCCTTATTTTTCTTGTCCTCAGGCCCCCAAGTGATTTATGTGGTTTGTTCCCTCACAGTTTCCGCACTCTCCATGCGCGCTGATTACTACAAAGCGATGAGAATGCCGCTCCATTTCCCAGGTTTGACAGAGTGGGTGGTGAGCTCGCCGTTGAGTTCGCCTCCCTCACCTGAGGGAGGAAGTAGCAGCTCCCCAGCCTTGAGTCGCCTGCCTTCTCCTGCTGGCTCTCCCAAAACAGGTGAAAGAAGTTTGTTGAATGCGAGGGTGCGTCCGTCGATTCCACGAAGATTATTTAAGGAGTCGCCAGATCGAGAATGAATAGATCTTTTTTGTGTTCCACAAAAAAGGGGAGGGCTGTATGATGTCTGGCTCTTTAGCAACCAGATTTAGGAGAGAATAATTTATGACTATCCCTGCTGTAACACTTCTTAATGGCCAATTTACTTTTCCGAGCAATCTTCCCAATGATTCGTGCTCTCGATGCGAAGGCAACAAAGAGAAGAGCGAATTTGAGCGTTTCAGCGCGTCTGGGTATGGCCTTTTCCGGCTCCAGAAGCTTGTGAAAGATGCCTTGGAGTTTGCAGGCGAAATGGCCAAGCTCGTAGGCAACACAACGATTTCTGTCGCAGTGACTCCTTATGCTGCCGTGATTGGGGGATTTGCGAATGCCACAATTCTTGGGCACACGATCAATACAGTTCGACCTGCATGGAAAGCGATCACTGAATCTACAGATGCCTTTAGCAAAGGGCTTAGCTGCGTGAAGAAAGTCGGCGACTTCGCTGTCGCTCTAATTTACTCAGTGGTTGGGTTTTCCTCGGCGTTTGCATTGTCTTCGCCCTTTGTAAAGGCGCTGGTCAGCCATGCGACATTGCTGACTTTGGCAGCAGATTGCTCAGAGCTCTGGACTGAGAGTGGCAAGATGTATCGGATAGATGTATTAACCGCTTCTCCGAAGGAACTCTCAAACACTTATAAGGATGAGCAAACAAAAGTCATTGCTGAAGAGCGCAGACTCCAAATCATCAAGCTCGCTAAGGTTGTGGTTTCTGTTGCTGCAGGACTTGTGTTCTTGGCTGGGATTGTAGTTCCCCTCGTCACAGGAGCTGTTCTCAATGCAACAATGCTCTCAGTTGTTGCCGTAAGTGGAGCTTTCTTCAGTTCTGTATTGGCTGTCACAGCCCATTTCTATGAAGCGAGCATGGAGAATCGCTTGAAATTTACGCCAAACGCACCGGAGAATGTAGAGCACCAAAGCTAACTCTTCTCGCTCAAGCGGCGCTTCAAGCGCCGCTTCTTCCTCATGTCAAGCGCTCTCCCGCCATCTTCCACTCCCACCCCCACTCGCCTTCGCCCAAGCGAATGGCTCTTCACCTCCACGCTTCTCCTCATCCTCGCCGCGCTCATTCTCATCGCCAACATCCAGGCGCGCCGCTTCTCTGTCGACCCCTCCCTCGCCCCACCTCCGGTCGCCATCACCATCGATGGGCTCGTCTCCAAGCCGGGCACCTACCTCATCGAGCTTGGGACGCCGCTGAGCGAAGTGCTCCGTAAGGCCCGTCCTAAGCGGTTTGCTGACCTCAGCGCCATCGACCCCTCTCTTCGGATCACAACCCCGCTTCAGCTGCACATTGCCCCCCTCACGCACCTCACGATCCACCTGCAGGGGGCTGTCCAGCAACCCGGGCCGCTCACGGTTCCTGTGGGGACCCGCCTCTCCGATCTAAAGAAACTGACTTCTCTTTCCAAGAGCGCCGATCTCGCTTTTCTGAAAAAACGGCGGCTTCTTCTCCATGAAGAAACGATCGTCATTCCGCACCTTGCTGAAAAAAACTTGTGAAAAAGAAGACGTCTCTTATATGATTGCATCCCATATCGTCCTGCTCAAAATGAGCAAAACGAGAATTCGATGTACGCAAGCCACCCTGAGGCGCTTCTTTTTAAGCCTCGTGAAAAGGGTTAAGCGCGGAAATTGAGCGAAGAAATGGATTGAGTTAAAAAACTCAAAACGCATATTCTCTTCGCTTATGTCTTTGAGTCCCGACTTCGGAGCTCGAAGACTTCCCACTTAACGGCACGTTCTTCGGCGCTCTTTAGGGCAGAAAAACAAAAAGGAACCTCGATATGTCGCTGACATTGATTGGCCAGAAAAAAGGAATGACTCAAGTCTTTGACAAAGATGGCAAACTCGTCGTTTGCACGGTCATTTTAACAGAACCCAACACTGTTCTTCAGATCAAACGCCGCAATGAAAAAGACGGCTATGACAGCATTCAGCTGGGTGGCGTCCCTATGACAGAGGCGCAAGGCAAGAGAGCAGATAAGCCGCTGAAAGGCCATTTTGCAAAAGCCAATGCGAACCCTTGCCGCGCAATTCGCGAATCGCGTGTAGACAATGTGGACAACTTTCAAGTGGGTCAACAGATTGAAGCGAGCGTTTTGGCTGACGCGAAGTTTGTCGACGTTGAAGGGGTTTCCAAAGGGAAAGGGTTTCAGGGCGTCATGAAGCTTTTCAATATGGCAGGGGGCCCTGGAGCACACGGCTCGGGTTTTCACCGCCATATGGGATCGACGGGGATGCGTTCCTCGCCAGGTCGATGCTTTCCGGGCGGCAAGAGAGCCTCTCGCATGGGTGGCGATCGGCAGACGGTTCAAAATTTACGCCTTGTGGCGGTGAAAGGGAACATCCTTCTCGTAGAAGGGGCAGTGCCCGGCGCTCGCAGCGGCATTGTGTACATTCGCAAATCCATTAAGCGCGGTTAAGGAGTAACAAAGTGGCTACACTTAAGAAATACGACATGACAGGGAAAGAAGTGGGAGCCCTCTCGATTGACGATGCGCTCCTCGACGTTGCTGCCCACTCACAATCGATCAAAGATTATATCGTCGCCATTCGGAATAATGCCCGTCAATGGTCTGCAAATACACGGCGAAGAGGCGATTCGCATCATACAGGCAGAAAACCGCACCCGCAAAAAGGTCAAGGCCGTTCCCGTCAAGGGGATCTCGCTGCGCCTCATTACAAAGGTGGTGCAGTTGTGTGGGGACCGCGTCCGAAATTCGATGTCCATACCCGCATCAATAAAAAAGAGCGTAGAGCTGCGATCCGCTTTTTGATCGCGGAAAAAATCAAAGAAAATCGAGTGCGCGTTTTGTCAAAACCGAAGTTTGACGCCCCGAAAACCAAGGTCATGGCCGAGCTGCTCGAGAAGCTCACGGTCAAAGACCGTCGCGTTTTGATGGTGGGTGCAACGGGCCTTCCCGACGGAAGCTCTGACAATCTTCTGAAAAGCCTTCGCAATCTCCCTAAAAAAGAATACTTACCGTTGAACCAGATCAACGGCTATGAACTCATCCGCTCGCAGGAAATTGTCCTGCTCGAGTCGGCGGTGGACGAGCTCGTCTCGCTCCTCGGTGGACAGTAAAACAGGTGAATGTATGAAGAATCCCTACGAGATCATCAAGCGTCGTCGAGTCACTGAAAAGGCTCGCGTGCTCGAGAACTTGCAACATGCGAAGTCCAATGCGTCCGTGAGCCGCTGCCAATCGCCGAAAGTCGTCTTTGAGGTCGATCTCAAAGCGAATAAGGCGGAGATTAAGTGCGCCATTGAGCAGATTTACGCAGAAAAAAAAGTGAAAGTAGTCTCTGTGAACACCATTTCGACTCCTTCGAAATGGCGTCGAGTCAGAGGATTTACCGGGCAGACGTCCCGCTTGAAAAAAGCGGTCGTGACGTTTCGTCCCGGCGATGCAATTGATGAAAAGGTTTAAAAGGTACGCTGTATGCCGAAATTATTTCGACCTGTAACACCTGGACAGAGAAAATTAGTTCAGCCGAGCTTTGACGAACTCGCGCCTGGTGGGAAAGCTCCTAAATCGCTCTTTGAGTCGAAGCGCCGCACCAACGGTCGCAATCACAGTGGGCACATCACTTGCCGCCACAAAGGGGGCGCGCATAAGAGGATGTTTCGCGTGATCGACTTCAAGCGAGACAAAGAAAACATTCCAGCGACGATCGCCTCGATTGAGTACGATCCAAATCGCTCTTCGCTCATCGCTTTGCTTTACTACCGCGATGGCGAAAAGCGCTACATTTTAGCTCCTCAAGGGCTGAAAGTAGGGGCTGTGGTCCAGACGAGTGACGAGCCTCCCTTTGAAGTGGGCTATTGCATGCGTCTCAAGGTCATGCCGATCGGGTCGGTGGTTCACAACATCGAATTGCATCCTGGCAAAGGTGCCCAATTAGTTCGCTCTGCTGGGCTTTCTGCACAGCTGATGGCGCGTGGCAATGGCTATGCAACGATTCGGATGCCCTCAGGGGAAGTCCGATTGATCAATGAAAACTGCCGTGCGACGTTTGGTTCTGTTTCAAATGCGGAGCACAATCTCCGCGTCATCGGGAAAGCGGGGCGTTCGCGCTGGCTCGGCATTCGGCCGACGGTTCGCGGTGTGGCCATGAACCCCGTTGACCACCCGATGGGTGGTGGTGAGGGGCGAGGCAAAGGAAACCATCCTCAAACTCCTTGGGCTCAATTTACCAAGGGATACCGCACTCGATCCAATCGCAAAACGAGAAAATGGGTTGTAAAGGAGCGCCGATAAATCCATGGGAAGATCGCTAAAAAAAGGTCCGTTTGTGGACCACCATCTCTTCGCTAAAGTCGAAAAGAATTTGAAAGAAGGTTCTAAGAAATCCATCAAGACTTGGTCTCGACGATCGACGATCATCCCTGAAATGGTCGGACAAACCTTCGATGTCCATAACGGAAAAAAATTCATCGCGGTCTTTGTCTCCGAAAATATGGTCGGACATCGACTCGGCGAATTTTCTCCCACGAGAATCTTTAAGGGCCATCCTAAGAAATCAGCAGCAGCAGTCGCCGCCGCGGCAGCTCCTGCTCCTCAACCATCGGGAAGTTAAACCATGCAATTTGCACGAGCGATTTCGAAATACATCCGGATTTCCCCTCGCAAGGCTCGCTATGCGGCCGATTTGATTCGGGGACTTCCAGTCGATCAAGCGACCCTTCAGTTGGGATATTGTAAGCTGCGCGGCGGAAGATTGATCCAAAAGACGTTAGACAGCGCAGTTGCGAACGCAGAAACGCAGCTCAACGCACGCCGAGAGCAACTGAAAGTGCATGAAGTTCGCGTCGATCCGGGTCCAATTTTGCGTCGATCGAAAGCGCGGAGCAAAGGATCTTCTGTTCCTGTGAATAAGCGAACGAGCCATTTCACTGTTGTCGTGGCCACTCAAGCGAAGTTAGGAGAATAGAATGGGACAAAAAGTATCGCCAATTGGATTTCGACTGGTTCGACGCAAAAAATGGCTGTCAACCTGGTTTGCCAATAAACAAGAGTTTGGTGATTTAATCGCGGAAGATCGAAAAATTCGCAAGTTTCTTGCGAGCAAAGCAGCGATGCAAGGAGCCTCCCGCTTTCAAATCAAACGGATGAGTGGGAAAATTGAGGTCATCGTTCACACCTCGAGACCAGGGCTTGTCATCGGCAAAAAAGGCGCTGAAATCGACATTTTGAAAAACGAGCTTCGCGCATTGACTGGTAAAGAAGTGTGGATTGAAGTGGAAGAGATCAAACGGGCCGATCTCGATGCCAAGCTGGTCGCAGATGGCATTGCAAAGCAGCTCGAGCGAAGGATCCCATTTCGCCGAATCTTGAAAAAAGCGATGCAAACATCCATGGATGCGGGCGCAGCTGGCATTAAGGTCCAAGTTTCAGGCCGTATTGGTGGCGCCGAAATTGCCCGGGTTGAGTGGTACAAAGAAGGCCGAATCCCTCTTCATACCATTCGCGCGAACATCGATTATTCACAGGGAAGAGCCGAAACGACGTACGGATCGATTGGTGTGAAAGTGTGGATTAACCTCGGTGACGAGGTCGTTGTGAAGCCAAAAACTGCAGTTGGGGGATAAGCTGTTATGTCGTTCTTAATGCCCAAACGGACAAAATTTAGAAAGCAGCAGCGAGGCAGCTTAGCAGGCCTTTCCAAAGCCGGAACTTCCGTAGAGTTTGGCGAATTTGGCATGCAGTCGCTCGATCGAGGCTGGATCACTGGTCCTCAAATCGAAGCGTGCCGCGTTGCGATCAGCCGCCACTTTAGCAGGAAGGGACAAGTGTGGATTCGGGTATTTCCCGATAAACCGGTCTCCAAGAAACCTGCAGAGACTCGCCAGGGAACAGGGAAAGGAGCCCCCGATCATTGGGTCGCTTGCATCCGTCCTGGTCGCATCTTATTTGAAGTGGCCAACGTCACTCGTGAAGAGGCGCAAGAAGCCCTCCGTTTGGCCGCTGCTAAACTACCGCTAAAAACCAAGTTTGTCGACCGATTGGAGAGAGTATAATATGCCAAAGAAAAAACCGATGCACGACCAGTCTCCTCAGGAGATCACCGCGAAGGTGACCGAGCTCGATCGGGCGATCTTCTCCCTTCGCAATGAGCTCGCTGTGAATCGCAAGCTCGAGAAGCCTCACCTCATCCGGGCCAAGCGCAAGGAAAAGGCTCGATTATTAACAAGTTTGACGCAGCAAACCCAAGCTAAAGGGGTCGCATGAGTATGGAATCTCGAGGCAAACGGAAAGAAAACATCGGCGTTGTTGTTTCCAATAAAATGGATAAGACGGTCGTCGTTACTGTATCGCGCAAAGTTCGCCATGAAAAATATGGGAAGATCATTGAGCGCTCGAAAAAGTATTACGCTCAAGATGATAGCGATGCAATTGAAGTCGGTCAGAAGGTTCGAATTATGGAAACAAGGCCTCTTTCGAAACTCAAGCGCTGGCGCGTGGTAGAAGTGCTGTAGAGGAATTTAAGGAACGGTATGATTCAACAAGAAACTAACCTAGATGTCGCAGACAATACCGGCGCGAAGAAAGTTCGCTGCTTTAAGGTGCTCGGCGGCACTCGCAAGCGCTACGCAAAAGTCGGCGATGTCATTGTATGTGCGGTGAAAGAAGCAGACGCGAAAGGCGCTGTGAAGAAAGGGGAAGTGGTCAAAGCAGTCGTTGTGCGGACCAAGCATTACATCCGTAGACCGGATGGATCGCTCCTTCGCTTCTACGACAACAGTTGCGTGATCATCGACGATAAAAACAACCCGCGAGGAACTCGCATTTTTGGACCGGTTGCCCGCGAAGTGCGCGATGGCGGCTATGTCAAGATCAGTTCTTTAGCCCCCGAAGTGATTTAAGGAGCGATGGAGTCATGAATAAAAAAATTCGCAAAGGCGACCATGTGCTGGTGATTGCTGGCAATGACAAGGGAAAAAAAGGCGAAGTTCTTGCTAAAGGGGAGGATCGAATCCTCGTCCAAGGCGTGAACATTCGGAAAAAACATTTGAAGCGGACTCAGCAAACCCAAGCTGGGCGCATCATCGACATGGAAGTGCCGATTCACATTTCAAATGTAGCCCTCTGTACGAAAGAAGGGGAAAAGATCCGACTCCGTTCGAAGAAAACCCAGAGTGGGGAGCGCGAATGGGCCTTTCAAAGCGGCGGCCACGAACAAATTTACCGCTCTGTGAAGAAACCTGCATAAATTTTGAGAGACAACATGTCTAGACTGCAAAAAAAATACACCGATGAAGTGGTGCAAGAGCTGAAAACCCGACATCCCGAGCGGAGCTCGATGGAACACCCTGCTTTAAAAAAGATTGTCATCAGCATGGGACTCGGTGAAGCCATTAAAGATAAAAACGCAATCGGAGAGCACGCCGATGAGCTCATGAAGCTCTCTGGTCAAAAACCTGTTGTCACGAAGTCGAAAAAAGCGATTTCGAATTTCAAGCTTCGAGAAGATCAACCCATTGGATTGATGGTGACGCTTCGCGGCAAGAGGATGTACGACTTCTTCGATCGGTTTTGCCACATCGTATCGCCTCGAATTCGAGACTTTCGCGGCTTTAACCCGAAGTGCGATGGCCGAGGAAATTACAATTTTGGCCTGACCGATCAACAGGTCTTTCCAGAAATTAACCTGGATAAAGTCAAGCGCACGCAAGGCATGAACATTACCCTCGTCACCACAGCTTCATCCGATGCAGATTGCATTGAGCTGCTGACGCTTTTGGGCTTTCCATTTAAATCGTAGGAGAACGTATGGCATTCAACGACCCCATCGCAGAGTTACTGACGAAGATTCGCAATGCGAAAGATGCGCAACACCGCCATGTCGACATGAGCTTTAGCAAGGTCAAGGTGAAAATTTTAGACATTCTCAAAGCCCATGGATTCATTGAGAATTTTTTGGTCAATGAGCAGATGCGCAAAATGCGCGTCTTTTTGCGCTATACGAAGACCAGACAATCGGTCCTTCAAGGACTCAAGCGGGTCTCGACTTCAGGTCTTCGCCGGTATACCGGCTACCAAGAGATCCCGAAGATTTTTAACGGAATGGGAATTTCGATTCTCTCGACGTCTCAAGGAATTCTCGATGGCGAAACAGCACGCAACCTGAAAGTGGGCGGCGAGCTCATGTGTACGGTGTGGTAAGGAGTTAAAAACGATGTCAAGACTTGGAAAAACGCCCGTTTTAGTGCCGAAAGGCGTTGAGATTAAAGCTGCAAAAGACGGTGCAGTGCATCTAAAAGGCCCCAAAGGCTCATTGGAACTGAAGCTGCCTACTGGCATTTCGCTGAAGATCGAAGGTCAAGATGCGATTGTTGAGCGCAACGAAACGCTTGCGCCAGAAAAAGCGCTCCACGGTCTTTGGCGAGCGCTTCTTAAAAACGCCCTTCTCGGCGTGACTGAAGGATTTGAAATCCGCTTGACGCTCATTGGCGTAGGCTACCGTGCGAATGTGGTCGGCCATAAGCTCGATCTTCAACTCGGTTTCTCTCACCCAACAGCACTCGAAATCCCGAAAGCGGTGCAGGTGGCTGTCGATAAAGGGACCACGATCAGCATCAAAGGCGTCGATAAACGCGAAGTGGGGCAATTCGCTGCAGCGGTTCGCGCGATGAAACCCCCTGAACCCTACAAAGGCAAGGGAATTCGGTACGATTTTCCAATTAAGGAATACGTCCGTAAAAAAGAAGGCAAGGCTGCCAAAGGGAAAGCATAAAATGGACAATTCAAAAAAACGGCGATACATTGCTCGGAAAGCCCGTGTTTTTAGAGTGCGTAAGCGGACGCAAGGCACTGGCCAAATGCCCCGTCTCTCGGTGTTTAAAACAAACGCCCATCTTTATGCGCAGCTGATCGACGATGAAAAGAGTCTCACTCTGTTCGGCGTGGGTACGCTTTCCGCAGAAAATAAAAAAACCGAATTCAATCGAAAATCAAAACCCTCCGCGCGCCACCTCGGCCAACAGATTGCGGAAAAGGCCAAAGCGCTCAACGTTGAGCGTGTGGTTTTTGATCGAGGTCGCTATAAATTTCACGGCGTCATTGCCGAATTGGCAAACGCTGCCCGCGAAGCGGGTCTGCAATTCTAACTTTTGGGAATGGACTTCATGGTAAAGCGAAAGCAACAAAAAAGACAACGAGCTGAAGATTTCAGCGCTGATTTTGAAGAAAAAGTGCTCTACATCAACCGTTGCTCGAAAGTGGTCAAAGGCGGCCGCAAATTTAGTTTTTCTGCTCTAATTCTCATTGGAGATGGTCAAGGACATGTCGGTTACGGCTTTGCCAAAGCCAACGAAGTCTCTGATGCCATTCGAAAGGGAACCGAAGCCGCTCGTAAAAACGTATTTACGATCGAAATGGAAGGAACCTCCATTCCCCATGAAGTGTACGTTGAATGGGACGGCGCTAAAATTCTTCTCAAGCCCGCTTCATCTGGGACAGGGATTGTCGCTGGTTCCAAAGTGCGATCGGTCTTTGAACTCGGCGGAGTGAAAGATGTCATCGCGAAAAATTTGGGATCGAGTAACCCACTGAATCAAATCAAAGCGATGTTTAAAGCGCTTGGGCAGTTAAAAAACCGAGAGTTGACCCTCTCTGAACGAAGAGGAGCTTGAGACACCCCATGTTGACATTATCCAATCTCCAAAATACCTCGCGCCCCACTAAAAAAGTGCAGCGCATTGGACGCGGCATTGGCTCCCATCGCGGTGGTCATGCAGGTCGAGGCGGTAAAGGCGACAGCCACCGCTCTGGTTACAGAAAGCGATTTGGTTACGAAGGCGGACAAGTGCCACTGTACCGCAAGTTGCCCATCCGAGGGTTTACCCGCGGCACGTTTGTCAAAGAGTCTCAAGCAATCAGTTTTGCTAAAATCGAGCAGTATTATCAAGACGGAGAGACTGTGAATTTGGCAACGCTTCGCGAAAAAGGGTTGATCCCGCGCCGCCTGCCCGGTGGAGTGAAGATTTTAGCAGTGGGTTCTTTGACGAAGAAAGTCACCATTGAAGCACACCGCTTTTCTGCTGCTGCGTTAGCCTATCTGCAAGAAAAATCAATCGCTCACAAAATTGTAGAATAAACATGCTTGCGGCGCTCCGAAGAGTCTTTGAGATCCCCGAGCTGAAGGCGAAGATCTTGTTCACGCTTGCCCTTCTGTTTGTCTGCCGCATCGGTTCTTACGTTCCAGTGCCAGGGATCAATGCGGAGGTGGCGATCAGCTTATTTAAATATGCAGCAGGCGGCGGCCAGAACCTCTTTCAACTCGTCGATATTTTCTCCGGGGGTGCGTTTGCCAAGATGACCGTTCTTGCGCTGGGTGTGATGCCCTATATCTCAGCCTCCATTGTGATGCAGCTCTTGATCGCCCTCGTTCCCACGTTGCAGCGCGAGATTCGGGAGAGCCCCGATCAAGGTCGTCGCAAACTCTCGAAATGGACCCGCCTTGCAACGCTTGTTCTCTCCTTATTTCAATCCGGTCTTTTTGCCAAATACGCCCTTAAAATGAATCTGATGACTCCTGGGATCATCGTCGCGGAGATTGTCGACGTCAAAGCGTTTGGGGTTTCTTGGCTTTTTTATCTGACCGTCATGATCACAATGACTGCAGGCACCCTGTTTCTCATGTGGATTGGCGAGCAGATCACTGAGAAGGGGATTGGCAACGGAATCAGCCTGATCATCGCCACGGGGATTCTCGCGTCCCTTCCCAGCACAATTGGTGGAATTGTAAAACAGCTCAATCTCTCTTCGCAAGAAGCGGGCCAGCTCACCTTCACGATGCTGCTCGTTCTCGCGCTTCTCTTTGTTCTCATCATTGTGGGAACCATTTTGGTGATTCAGGGACAAAGGCGCATTCCGCTCCAATACGCCCGTCGCATTGTGGGGCGTCACGAAGTGCAGGGCGGTAATTCACACATCCCGTTGAAAGTAAACTATGCAGGCGTGATCCCTGTCATTTTTGCCTCTTCGCTACTCATGTTTCCTGCGACCATCGGTCAGTTTTTAGGTCGCGGCACTTGGATGGGACAGATGTCTGCATACCTTTCGCCCGGCTCGTGGGTCTACACTTTGCTGTACGTTCTTCTGATCGTTTTCTTCACTTACTTTTGGACAGCAACCCAATTCAAGCCGGAGCAAATCGCATCCGACATGAAGAAAAACGGGGCCTTTGTCCCTGGAGTGCGCCAGGGCAAGCCAACGCAAGATTTTCTCGAGAAGACGATGAGCAGAATCACATTCGCGGGGGCGATGTTTCTCGCCGTGATCGCCATTCTCCCTAGCTTAGTCGGGCGGTTGATGGGCGTCGACGCAACCATCAGCCAATTTTTTGGAGGAACTTCGCTCCTCATTTTGATTGGCGTGATTCTGGACACTTCAAAGCAGGTGGAATCTCATCTGCTCATGAAGCGTTACGATGGATTTATGTCCAAGGGGCGGCTCCGCGGCCGATGAGATTGTAATTTAACCAGGTCTTGTGCTATTGTAGCCAGACTCATTTGAAAGGAAAGATTCACCATGCCTAGAGTCATCGGGATTGACATTCCAGATAACAAGCGACTAGAGATTTCTCTCACCTATCTTTTTGGAGTTGGCCGAGCCGTTTCCAATGAGATCATCGAGAAATTAAATCTCAATAAGAACATGCGTGCTCGAGAGCTCACAGAAGAACAAATCGCCCAGCTCAACGCGATCCTCACCTCCGAATACATCGTTGAGGGAGACTTGCGGCGCCAGGTTCAAAACAACATCAAACGTCTTGTCGGTATCTATTGCTACCGAGGCATTCGCCATCGACTCGGCCTTCCTGTGCGCGGTCAAAGAACGCGTACCAATGCGAGAACGCGCAAAGGAAAACGAAAAACAGTAGCCAACAAGAAAATTTAAAATTAGGAGATAGGACCTTTGGCAAGCCAAGAACAGAAAGTTCCCCCGAAAAAAGTCGGCGTCCGGGTTAAGAAGAAAATCGCCCGCTCTGTACCAGTTGGAATCGCGCATGTCAAAGCGACATTCAACAACACGATCATTGTCATTACAGATCTAGCAGGCAACGTCATCGCCTGGTCTTCGGCAGGCAAGGCAAACTTTGCCGGTTCTCGTAAGTCTTCTGCGTTTGCTGCGACCGTAGCCGGTCAAAATGCGGCGAGAGAAGCGATGGGAGTTGGCATGAAGGAATGTGAAGTCAATTTAAACGGTCCTGGCGCAGGACGTGAATCCGCAGTACGTGGACTCATGAGTGCAGGCCTTACCGTAACGACGATTCGAGATAAGACTCCTGTGCCACACAATGGCTGCAGGGCGCGCAAACGAAGACGCGTATAAAACACTTAGAGGAGATCTAGCATGTCACTAAAATATGGCAAATTCGAGATGCCGGAACGGATCAAGATCGACGAAGCCACTCAATCCCCGACGTTTGCCCGGTTCATCATCGAGCCATTTGAGCGTGGGTTTGGCCATACAGTCGGAAATGCCCTCAGACGCATCATGTTGGCCTCGTTAGAAGCTCCAGCGATTCTCTCTGTGCGCATCGAAGGAATTTCTCATGAATACATGGCCGTTGAGGGAATCATCGAAGACATGACCCACATCATTCTCAACCTGAAAGGAACGCTCTTAAGACGCCTCAATGTCGATTGGTTGAGAAATCCACGCGAAATCAAACAAGTTACAAAACAGCTCGACATTACAGAAGAGATGATCGAAAAAGGCGACGGAGAATACCGCGTGACTCTGAAAGATTTTCTCGGTGGCACTGAAATTGATCTCGTCAATCCAACGCATCATCTGTTTACCGTTACAAAGCCGATGTCAAAAACGGTTGATCTCAAGATTGGCGTTGGTCGAGGCTATGTGCCCTCCGAGCGCCACGCGTTCGAACGAGGCGTTGATGAGATTGTCATCGACTCTTCATTCTCGCCGGTCCGTTTGGTCAATTACTACGTCGAAAACACCCGCGTCGGCCAAGACACCGACTTTGATCGATTGATTTTGGAAGTCAAAACAGATGGACGCGTATCTCCAGTTGAAGCGCTCACCTTTGCTGCACAGATCGGCATTCATCACTATCAAGTATTTCAGACCATGTCTTCCCATTCCATTTTCTTCGATAAAGGAGAAATGGAAAGCAATCGAGATCGAGAAGAGATCCTTCAGAAGCTCGCATTGAAAATCGATGAAATTGAGCTTTCTGTTCGGTCGACGAACTGCTTGGCCAATGCGAACATCGAAACCATCGGCGAGCTCGTTGTCATGCCCGAAATGGACATGCTCCGGTTCCGCAACTTTGGCAAGAAATCACTCACAGAAATTAAGCAAAAACTCGATGAGCTCGGCCTTGCCCTCGGCATGGATTTGGCGCGCTATGGAAT
>CAYGHT010000018.1:0-16823 GCA_964349755.1 uncultured bacterium | reverse complement strand
TCTTTCATGGGGCGTACGGCGTGAATTTTGCGGGGCGTCTTGCCGAGCATGGCTTTGGCTTTATGGCCAACAGCGAGCACTTCATTGGTGAGTGAATCGACGGCCACCACGGAAGGTTCTGCAAGTACAATTCCTTTGCCGCGGACGTACACCAAGGTGTTGGCAGTGCCAAGGTCGATGCCGATGTCGCTTGAGAAAATGCCTGAAAAGCGTTGAAATTGCTGTGAAAGACGGGCTCCGATGGCTTGGAGAGTGCTTGAGAGCGAGGCGGCTTTTTTATTCATTGATTCTCAAGGTTGTAAGAGTTCTAGAACGTCTTCCCAGGTCAGCTTGGCAATGGCTTCATCATCGCAGCTCACCACTTTCTTGACGAGTCCTTTCTTCCGTTTTTGCATCTCGACGATCTTCTCTTCAATGGTGTTCAACGTGATGAGTTTATAAGAAGATACGGATTGTTTTTGTCCCATGCGATGGACTCGGTCGGTCGCCTGATTTTCGACTGCTGGATTCCACCACATGTCGTAGTGGATTACCGTGTCCGCGCCCACGAGATTGAGCCCCGTCCCGCCCGCTTTGAGCGATACGAGAAATACGAGGATCTTTTGGTTTTCATTGAATTCTTTTACGACTTCTTGTCGATTTTTCGTCGATCCGTCGAGATAGGCAAAGGAAATGCCCCGCTGTTCGAAATCTTCGCGCATGATTTGGAGCATGCCGGTGTACTGACTAAAGATGACCGTTTTGTGGCCCCCTTCGACAAGCGTCTGGAGCAGCTCCAACAGCATTTCATACTTGGCGCTATCGCCGGGCTCTGCTTTTTCTTTTGCAAAGATCGCGGGATGACAGCAGATTTGCTTGAGCCGCGTCAAGGTCGCAAGAACGTGGATGTGAACTTTGTCAAATCCATCGCGCTCGACCAGTTTGACAAGCTCGTCTCGAGCGGAGGCGGCATATGATTTGTACAATTCAAGCTGCAATTCTGAGAGCTGGCAATGGTAGACAATTTCGGAGACAGGAGGCAGATCTTTTAGGACGTCGGTTTTCATGCGGCGCAAAATGAAGGGCGAGACTTTTTTTCGCAAATACTCGACATTTTCTACATGCTGCGATCCTTGAGTGCGGATGTACTTTTCCAAAAACCGATCGTAGGTGCTCAAAAACCCAGGCATCAAAAAGTCCATGAGGCTCCAGAGCTCGTCGAGCGAATTTTCAATCGGCGTACCAGTCAAGATCAGCCGATGCGCCGCTTGGATCATTTTCACGGACTTGGCGTTGCGCGTGCTTCGGTTTTTGATGTGCTGGGCTTCGTCCAAAATGGCGTACGAGAAGGGAGCTTGGCTGTATAATTCGATGTCTTTTTGAAGCAACGTATACGACGTGATCAAGACGTCGATATTCTCAATGGATTGGAGCAGTTTCTTTCGATGACTTGGAATTCCATCGATGACCTCCGCCTTCAGCGTAGGATTGAATTTGTGAAGCTCTTCTTTCCAGTTGTACAGAAGCGAGGTCGGGCAAACGATGAGCGTCCGAGCGCCTTTGTTTTGTTGCAAATTTTGGGTGATGGCAATGATTGCCTGGAGCGTTTTGCCAAGACCCATGTCATCTGCCAAAATGCCGTTGAGATACATGAGCCTCAGACGCTCGAGCCAGTGGACGCCCTCTTCTTGATAGGGCCTGAGCTCGGCTCGAATTTCTTTCGGAATCGGGGATGCTTTCAGCGACGTTTCTCCAAGCATCTGGCTTCGAATCTCGAGGAGCGCTTTCGACATCTTGAATTCTACAGGAAGTCCATTAAACGCTTTCGGGTCGATGGTAGCCAAATTCCAAAGCGGTTTTTTCTCTTTATGATCGTCGAGCTTTTTGATGCCGAGTTCATCGAAGAGTTGAACCAAGCGGGCAGTTCGGTCTAGATCGAGCACTAAGATCTTCGAAAACCGAGGGGCCGCCTCCTTCGAAGAGCGAGCTTTGAGCGCATCCAATTCGAGAAACGAGCGTCTTGCACTCACGCACTCCCACAAAAGCTCGAGTTTGACGCCCTTCAGCGCGCCGCTCACTTTCAAGTCGGTTGCGTAGTAACCGACCGAATCCGCAACGTCCAACGACAGCTGAAACGAGGTTTCGTCATAGATGAATTGATCGAGCAAATTCTGAGGACATTCAAACTGAATTCGGTGCTGGTTGCGCGGAATGGTTCCCGTCATGAATTCGACGATTTTCTTCTCGCTCTTGGCCAGATAAATGCCTGTCTGGGGGTTGAACACGAAATCTTGAAACACTTCTTCTAAGATCTGACGCTCTTCGACGAGATTGCGTGCGAGAACCCCTTCTGCGCTCACAAACGTTTTGATGTGATCAAAGAGCGGTTTTGCAAGCGCGGCCGGAATCTCTTGAGTTCCGTACCGAAAGAACACCGCCGCTTCCAGCTCGCCATCGAGATAAGACAGATGGCATCTGCAACCGAGCTGTGTTGTGAACGGCAGCGTCACGAATTTCGTTAAAATTTCTTCGCCCTCGATTTCTGCAAAACGCTTCAAGGCGGGCAGAGAATTTTCGACAAATGTGCCAAAGAGCGGCTCTGGGATCGTCATCTCGCGGATCGCACTTAAATTGAGCAAATGCGTTCGCTTGATGAAGGAAGGAAATTTGTAGTACGTATCTTGGTGAATGAGCCCTGGCTGCGCACATTCGAAGAATACGGCTTCGCCGGCTTCGAGCACTTGCTCTCCTAAGATCAGCTTGGGACGCATCAAAATTTTTGCCGCAGGAGGCTCAATGTATTCGAGACTGAAGCGGAGCCCAATCGGTCCTGGGGCGTAGCGGAGCGGAGTTTCAAGCGTACCGATGTACAGGCAAGGAAGCGCAGGGAGCTCTTCATCGACATCTTTAAACCCGCGTGGACCCGTCTGACGCGTTCCCACTTCATACATGCGCGCTAAAAGAAGGCCAAACACTTCGGGGTCGATCGATGCGACGCGACCCGCCCGTTCATTTTGCATCGATTCCTGCACCCGCGCGTGATCGAGAAGAAGCTGGAGCAAAATCGAGCCTCCCTCTTCAAAGCTCTTCAACGAAAAGAACAGTTTGCGTCCCGCAACAAACAAAGGCTCTTCATAGCGAACGGCTTCCAAAAAGCTCTTGAGCTGCGAAATCTGCAGCGATTTCGAGCGAAACGGCAACCGAAGCGCTAGCTGCAATTCGATCTTCCCTTTTTGTTGGAGCGAGCTCGGATTGAAAATGACTGCGAGCTCTGCAGAGGCGAGTGGAGCCTCTTCTGCTGCTAAAAAGAACGGCGAGCTAGAGAGCACTTCAGAGGACGCAACGTACTCCTGCAGCACCTGCTTTTGATAGCGCACGTCTTGCTTGACGACCTCTTTCGTTTCCGCCTCTTTAATCGCCTCAATGAGCTCCTTTTTTTCCTCGCCATCGAGCTGATCGGACCTAGCGATGTCGGCCTCTTTCGAATACTCGACCAACAAAGCGTCCATTTTCTCCTCTAAAAAGAAAATCAGCGCAGCTAAATGCTGACAATCGTAGCGACTCGGACAATCGCAATTGGTATGAAGAGCCTGAGACTCGAATCGGTCGATCTCGATCTCACTTTCATACGCATTGTCGTAATTGCCCAAAATCTTGCTGCTGAACCGAATCGTCTGCGTGTCCAATCGAATGATTTTGGCAAGTACAACGCGCGCCTTATCAAAAAGAGCACGCCCTTCCTTCAGAATTGCCGGAGAGAAATCTTGTCTGAGTTTACGAAAATTCAACATGCTTGAAAGCCGCCCGCATAAATTGGTCCGAAGATCAGGTTTTTACCTGTTCGCCAAAAACCTCGCAATACTTTTTTTTAACGCGAGCGATTTGAGTGCAAACAAGTCCCCCGTCCAGGGTTTTGATTTGCGCTTTTAGCAAATCGAATGGAGGCTATAGTACAAGCGATGCGTGAAGTCAAGGGTGCGTATGAAGTTGAGGCTCCCTCCTCGAGCGAAGAAGGAGGCCGTCAATGCTTTACCCTTGAGATGAAGATGAGGCGCTCGGCTTCAAAACACCGATCAGCATCTCGATTGTTTCTACATCTGCAAGTAGTGCAGCTGTTTGTTTTTCTGCACAGATACGCAGTTTACTTACTGCCTCGTGCAGCTCTCTATTCAGTGTTTGAGTTTCTTGCATTCTGGAGCTTTGCGTGTCAGCGCTATGAGATACACGATGATCCAGCTGAGATCGTTTCAATAGGCCTGCTAATTTTCCCAGCATTTGTGTGGTTTGTTGAACGCCTTGCAAGTGTGTTGTAATTGATTGAACATGCCGAATGTGAGACTGAGTTACGGTTCGGAAATGGCTCGTTCTTTTCTCTTCTTCGACCTGAACACTAGGATCTGACCCTTTTCCCTGGGTTGAAGAATTTGACGACAAAGTAGTTGTGCTAGTGGTTGTAGTGTGGCTTGCGCTCGAAGCAGAGGCTGAAGCTCCACTTGTCTTCTGCAGTGTTTGTTGAGCAACAGACGAAGTGGCTTGAGAGGTCGTGGTTGATGCAATTGCATTACTTGTGGTTGTGCTGGTGGCTGTGCTGGAGTTTGAGCTCGAAGTGACGGGTGGTAGATGGGCAGGCATGAGATCTCCTTGGGTTGTAAAGACATTTTTAAGAATCGTCAACTTTACCAACCTCTTAGGTTTAACGCAACAATAGATCACAGACTCTTGATCCAGATTGCGAGAAGCGGATCGTCGAAAACAACAGCGCCCTTGCAGGTCCCTTCTTCGTCGAGAATCCTCTTTTGTTTGAGCGCATGGAGGGCAGATGCGAGCGCAGGTCCACTTGTGATCTCGTATTTGGATAAAAGTTCTTTGGCGAAGATTTGGCTGCCTTCGTTAGCGGCGAGTCGAAGAGCTCGTTGCTGAGTTGGAGAGAGCGTGGTGAGAAGCGTTTGGTAGGTGTAGCTGTTTTGTCGAACAAGCGTGGCTAGCACCTCGTCAATATCGCGCGCAGTAATTCGCTTTTTTGGAATCGTGAATAAGTGAAAACAGACCATTTGGACGTAGTTTGGCGTATCTTGAACCAAGACACGAAGATATTGAATTACTTTGGCTGGACACTCAATCCCGGCGGCTCGAAATTTATCGACGATCCACGTGGTGAATTCCTGTCCAAAGACCGGAAATTCGATCGACTGACAGGAGCGGTAAAAGGGACGAGACCGGTTGTTCAACATGTCGTAAATGATGCTTTTTCGCGATCCAGTGCATAGGAAAGCCGTGTTTTTCAGCTGCTGCATGTGTGTGCGGAGTGTGGCCTCAAGCCAACCCTGATCGTCGATTTCAGAGATCTTCTGAAATTCATCAATGGAGACAATGACCTTTTTCCCCAGCTTATCCAGGCTAGCCAGCAAATCCTGAATCATCTCTTTCACATCTTTTTCTGAAGCTCGATCGAGGGTAAGGCCTTTTTTCACAGGCAAGGCGCGAAGCATTTGCTGGAGAAAGTCTCTATGCGAAGTAATGTTAAAAATATCCACGAACATGCAGGTGTGGCCCCGCCTTTCGAGCTTTTTAAGCAAATTTAAGACGAATGAGGTTTTCCCGAAGCGACGCGGACCAATTAGAACCACATGGATCCGATTTTCGAGGAATTGAGCGACCAATTTGGCAAGCTCAGGTCGCGGCAGAAAATAGCTTCCCTCTACAGGATCGCCAAACTTAAATGGATTAACAACAGGTGTGCTCATGCAACAATGATTAACAGATTTGTTAATGATTGGCAAGTAGGCAAGGCTAGCCCGAATTTAGGTCTTTTCCCTGCGTTTCTTCTCTTGATTGCGCATCAAGTAGGTTGCTGACCCTTGTTCGTCGTGCTCTATACCCTCTTTCTGCTCTGTCCAGTAGCGAACCTCTTTTTGCCATTCGCCTTTGTGGATTTCTAGCTTTTCGAGATCTTTTTTGCGCTGAAACAATTCTTGCGTCGCTGCGTCTACTTGCGCTTGCGCGAGGTTCACTTGTTTTTGCTGCTCATCTACCTTCTTTTGCCAACTTGCGAGCGTCTCTTCTACGGTCTTGAGGTAGACTTTCATCTGCTGAATTTTGTCGGTCGTGGTGCCTGCATCGAGCTCTTCGCGAAGCTGCGTCAACTTGGCTGTGCGATGTTGCAAGACTTTGTTTTTTTCTTGTGTGAGCTCGTTGAGTTTTACATGGGCCTTTTCAAGAATGGCTTTTTTTTCTTCGAGCATTTTGACCGCTTGATCGAAGCGATTTTTCTTGATGAGCGCGAGCTGTTCGAGCGGATAATTAAGAGGCTCTGTCATATGAATAAACCATACGGAAGCTGAACGAGAAAGGCAAGCTTCAGGGCTTTTCTTGAGTAGCGGAAGTGGTGGACGCTTGGCTCTCTTCGAGCGCTTGAAGCATTTTGGAGATGGCGAGTGGGCCGACTTTTCGATCAACGACTGTACCGCCGCCGTCCAAGAGCAACGCGGTTGGCATTGAACGAATTTGGTAGCGCTTAGGCAAATCTAAAACGCGATCGACATCAATTTTGAGGAATTTGACTTGGCCTGCGAGAATGGAGGAAAAACGCTCCACGACGGGGGCTACCTGTCTACACGGACCACACCAACTGGCGTAAAAGTCGACAAAAACGGGGCCATCGCTGCTCTCCAGTTCGCGCTGAAAGTGTTCGGCGCTCTCGATTTCGATGACGCCGACTGCGTCCCTCGACTTCGCGGGATTTAACTGACTTAACGCTCGATGCCCATGATCGGACAGGTAACGGTCGGCTTGCAGCGCAGCTTTCGCTCCATCGCCTGCTGCTGAAACGGCTTGCTTATAAACGGGATCTGCGATGTCGCCGATGGCGTATACGCCGGGCACGGACGTCTCTTGAGATTGCTTCAAGCGGACATAGCCGTGGGAGTCGAGCTCGACATTGGCACCTAAAACTTGTGTATTGGGCGTGGAGCCAATGGCCAAAAAGAGGCCGTCGATGGGCATCGCTTCTGACTTGCCCGCTCGATCGACAATGACCTGGGTGAGCCCCTCTTCATTGCCCTGGATTTCACGCACGGTTGTGGTAAAAAATATTTTAATATTACTTGTCTTGCGTAGGACGTCGAGCCGCTCCTTCTCGACGACGCGAAATGCATCTTTTCGGACAAAGACGCGCACCTCACGAGCAAGACTTGCGAGATACAGGGCCTCGAGCACAGCGGCGTCTCCCCCGCCGACGACCCCGACGACTTTGTCTCGATAGAGCGAGCCGTCGCAAACGGCGCAGTTGCTGACGCCTCGGCCCCAGAAATCGCTTTCTCCAGGGATGCCGAGGTAATTGGGTTTAGTGCCCATGGCGAGAATGAGGGAGTGAGCTTGCCGAATGATCGAGCTCGATCCGCTACTTCCACGCGTTGTGAGGGTAAAAGGGCGCTTTGAAAGGTCGACGGAGAGGAGCTCGTCGGGAATCAACCGGGCTCCATTTTGCTCTGCCTGAAGGCGAAGGCGCTCTGCGAGCGCAGGACCTGAAATTTCCTGCTCGCCAGGCCAATTTTGAACGGAATGGGATTGGGTGATGAGGCCGCCTGCCTGGGGGCCTTCTAGAACAAGAGGGGCGTACCCTGCACGGGCTAAATAAAGAGCTGCCGTGAGCCCTCCGACGCCGCCTCCGACGACAATGACCGGCTCCACGGGAGGAGCGGCAAAGGCCAGCTGCGCAAATGCTAGGAGTAGTGAGAAAATAGCCTTCATGCAATCCTTCCGTTCATAGCTTGGGTTTCCCAATTTTTGGCTTGGACAAGGCTGTTATCTGGGAAATATGCAAGGCGCCGCCAAAGGCGGGCACCCGATGCAGACAACCCCTTGTGGGTTGGCGAAGCAGGGCAACGCAGCAGATTGCCCAGAGAACAGCCTTGTCCAAGCCAAAAATTGGGAAACCCAAGCTTCTATGATACGAGATGAAAAGCCGCCTGTCAATGTCGTTTACTTCGCGCTGTTTTTCCTCGCTATCTGGTCCATGAGCCTGTGGCTTTGCTTCAGCTGGGACGCTCCATTGTTTTTCTTTGCTCATGCAACAGGTCAGGCACTGCTCGAAACAGGGGTTCTGCTGCTTCTCAGCATGTGCTTTCGCAGATGGCTTCTCCAACTGCTCATCGGCGCAAGTTTCGCGCTCCTTTTGCTCCATTTTACCGACTTCACGCTCCTTCGGCTCATGGACGATTCAATCAGTTATCTGTTCCGTTATTTTTTTGGGGCGGGGCCCGAGCACTTGCGTGTCGCTTTCCAAGCGCTCAACTTCAGCAAAACAATGCTTGGAATTTTGAGTGTTGCGGCGATCGGGGTTCCTTTTCTTGGAATTGCGCTCTATTGGCTCACAGCGCGCGTGAGCGCTTGGCGCATCGGAATTGGAAAACTGTGCGTGGGGCTCATCGCTTTAAGCTGCGCTCTATGGACCCTCGATGTGTTTTTCTTGCCGCCCATGAATGCACTCGCTTTTCAACATCTGCAAAAAGGATTGCCGCTGGGTCAAACACTCGTGGCTCCAGAGCCGCGCGTATTGACGTTGGAGAAGAGATTACAAGGGCCGCGAGAGGAGCATAGCGTGCAGCAGCTACTTGCCGAAAAATCTTTTCAAGCGCCCTCATTGCCCAATGTCTACCTCTTCGTCATCGAGACGCTCCGCAAAGATTTCATCACACTTGAAACGGCTCCTCATCTCGTGCAATTTGCTCAAGAGAATGTGTCTTTCGAAGAGAGTTTTGCGAATGCGAACTGCACGCATCTTTCTTGGGTTTCAATCTTTCACTCCGCGATTCCCTATCACTGGACGGCGATGCAAAGCGCATGGAAAAAGGGAAGTGTGCCGCTCCAAATTTTGAAGCGCTGCGGCTACAAGATTCATCTGTATTCAGCAGCCGATTTAACTCTTTTTCACATGGACGAGCTGCTGTTTGGCAGGACTAAGGAATTATTGGACCACACGTACGGATTTGAGGGCGATGCAATCGAGCCGTGGCAGCGCGATGCGCTCTGTTTGCAAGCGTTTGGATCTACGCTAAAAAACTCGGATTCTCGAAGCGGCAATGTGTTCATCTTCTTTCTCGACTCGACCCACTCGGAATACAGCGTGCCGAAGGACTTTCCGCTGAAGTTTCTGCCGGCTCCCGAGCGGATCGATTATCTCACCCTCACCAAAGACAACATCGAGCCGATCAAGAACCGCTATCGCAACGCCATCAACTACGTCGATTCGCTCTTCGGCCAATTTGTACAGCTGCTGCGAACGGACGGCCTTTATGACGAGGCCGTGATCGCTTTGACCGGAGACCACGGTGAGGAGTTCTTCGAAGAGGGAGCTCTCTTTCACGGTACGCATCTCAACCGCTACCAGACGAGCGTGCCGCTTTACTACAAATTTCCGGGGGTGCGGATGGAGCAAATGGCGAGAAGCACGACTCACTTGGATTTATTCCCGACGCTTCTTCACTACCTCACTGGCCAAAGCGATTTCGAAACGTTGATGGACGGAGAATCGGCGTTTTTGAAACAGCGGCGCTGGCCGTATCGGATTGCAGTGCTCCATGCAGGGGCAGGGACACCCAACGAATTTGCGATCGAGAGCATCGAGGAAGCAAAAGCTGGGGTGCGAGTGAGGAGCGTGGAATTGCTGTATAAGACAAAGGAGCTCGAGATTTTGGAAGAGCGCGGGAAGTGGGATCCAGCGATGCTGAAAGGAGTGCTCGAGAAACACTGAGCTTCACGCCATTAAGTTTTTGAACCACAGAGCTCACAGAGCACACAGAGGCCGCGAAACGCGGCGAAAAACACGCATTTCCTTGGCTTTTATCGTGCTTCATGACTTCTATCGCGCGCGCTGTGATTTAGCAACTTGCAGCCCCCACCTGAATAGTGAGCCAGCCCGCAAAAGTCCTGCCCGCCTTTACCTTGTAAGCTTCTTGAAAAAGACTGCATCTGCTAGGGTCCAAATTCAAGAGGCCTCCTATGTTTAAACGCTTATTTGTACGCAAACCGATCTCACGCCAGTCCTTTGATGAAACGGGAGAGACGCATCAGCTGAAGCGCCACTTGAATGGGTTTCATTTAATCCTCATCGGGATTGGGGCGATCATTGGGGCTGGGATTTTTGTGATTACGGGACAAGCAGCGGCAGACTACGCTGGACCTGCGGTCGTGCTTTCGTTTTTGATTGCGGCGAGCATTTGTTTGTTTGCTGGACTCTGTTACGCAGAGCTCTCTTCGATGATCCCGGTCTCTGGCGGTTCTTATTCTTATTCGTATGTGGCGATGGGAGAGTTTCCGGCGTGGATTGTGGGATGGGCGCTCACGGCTCAGTATCTCATTTCAGCATCCACGGTGGCGGTTGGATGGTCGGGGTATTTTTCTAGTTTGATGGAGGATTTTGGAGTTTTGCTGCTGTCTTCTTTATCCAACGCTCCAGTTGGATATAGCCCAGAGGCTGGATGGCATTGGACAGGCGCCTTTCTCAACATTCCTGCGATGCTTTTAATTTTGGTTTTAGGGGTGCTGATTTCGGTCGGGATCCGGGCGGTGGCTCATTTCAATCACGCGATGGTGGGCATTAAGCTTTCAGCCATCCTCCTATTCATTGCGCTTGGCATTTTTTACATCGATCCTGCGAACTGGCATCCTTTGGTTCCATCCAATACGGGGATCTTTGGGCAGTTTGGATGGAGCGGCATTTTAAGGGCGTCAGGGCTCGTTTTTTTCGCCTACATCGGCTTTGATACCGTGTCGACTTTGGGCCAAGACTCCATCCGACCGCAACGCGATTTGCCGCGCGGCATTTTAGGATCTCTTCTCGTCTGTACGTGCGCCTACATCCTAACCTCGCTTGTACTGACGGGAGTTGTGAGCTATACAAAACTCGGGGTCCCAGATCCTATGTCAGTGGCGCTCAACGCAATGGATCCAAAGCTCTTCTGGATTAAGTTGATCGTGAAGTTTGCAATTTTAGCAGGTTTGACCTCCGTGGTGCTGGTGCAGCTCTTAGGGCAAACGCGCATTTTCTACGCGATTAGCGGAGATGGACTGCTCCCTCCAGCATTTAGCCGAGTGCATCCGAAAACGAAAACTCCCCTTTTCACAACGCTCATCATCGCGTTGGTTGCGATGTTCATCGCTGGCCTATTCCCCATCAATGTCTTAGGTCAACTCGTGTCGATGACCACGCTCTTCTTGTTCACCATTGTCTGCGCAGGGGTTTGGATCTTGCGCAAACGCCACCCCGAATTCGAACGGTCGTTTCGGGTTCCGTTCGTTCCCTGGGTTCCTCTGACAGGAATTCTAGCTTGCGTTCTGCAAATGCTCTTTTTGCCGCTGAGCACCTGGATTCAGATGGGGCTCTGGGTCGCTCTAGGGCTTGCCGTATACTTCTCGTACGGAATTAAGAAAAGCAAAATAAGACGTAATTCCATTAAATAATGTAACTTAATTCATAATTTCAACAATTAATTGCATTTAATAATACAAATGCTACAATGAGCCATGGGGCGTCTTTTCGTGGGGAGAAGATGTCGTAAACGGGAGGAAACTATGTCTGAGATGGAAGAATTTTCCATGCAAGACCATGTCTTGGATCCAATGGTCGCAATGCCGACTCAAGACATCGGTTCAAATGCACACACACTGAAAGAGATCGGCGAAACGCTCGATGCACAAAGCTACTTGGCGGGAGAAGTGCCACAACAGCACTTGCTCGACCCGACCGCTTGGCTTCCGCTCAATTCGGACCGGCTCGTCGGTTCAGTGAACGTCCTGGAGAGATTATCCTCGGAAATCATGGGACTTGTCGAACAAGAGCTCGGCCAAATCCAAAAGGTGCAGAAGAGAATCAACCTTTGGGAAGAGAGAACTCAGAAAAACAAGAATGTCATCCAGAAAAACAAAGACAAAATCAAACAAAACAACGTCGATATTACGTACGACAAAAAAAATCGAGACTACTGGTGGGGACGTGCAGAGCAAGTCTCTCTCGACTACCAAAACGCCGCTGCAGCCAACCGTCAAGAAGATTGGTCTTGGCTGATCAAGAAATACGGCTTAAAAAATGCCGCAGGGACTGAAATTGATGCAACCCAACTCGCAGTGGATGAACTGTGCAATGGGGAAACAAACAATCTCATTTCTGAATACCAAAATGCGGGCAATCAATACGAACGCTCTAAAAAAGATCGGGAAGCCGAGAACAATCGGTTGTTCCGCGAAAACGCTTCGCTCATGGCAAGCGACGAGACGCTTCAATCGTATATTTCTAATTCTTATTTAAGCGAAATCGAGCCTCTGCAAGACGGCATCTTGCTGTTCAAAGAGCTCGGTGTAAAACTCAAAGTCTTGTCTGAGCAGTCGCCCGACGCATCGTATGGCGATTTACGCTCTTGGGCCGAGAGCTTCTTGAACGACTTCCTCCGTGCGAACCCAAAAGTTCCTCAGAGCGTAGTCACTGAGTTCAGAAAGCTGACCTCGATCCCACTTCCTCCAACGCATGCTTAAACCCGTGTTGGATTTAGCTAGCGCCTCCCGTTTTAAGGGAGGCGTTTTTTTACGGCTTTCCACAGCAGGTCGCGTGCAAAGAGCGCATTGATCTTGTAGGGCAGCTTTGGCGATACCGGCAAAAACGGTAGCACTTTCCCCTGCAGCGGCACGATCTCGACATCAGTAAAGTAATCGCTGAGAATCCCCTCAAGACGACGCACCGAAAACATGCGGACATGTGTCGGATCATTTTCAACTTCGTTTCCAGCAAGAAATTTGAGTCGATTGCGCATCCGAAATGCATTGGGCACAGACCCGATGAAAAGTCCTCCGGGTTTGAGCGCATGGCGAACTTGAGCTAAAAAACGATCGAGAAAGAACAAATGTTCAAGCAACTCGCATGCCACAATCACATCGTAACTTTCGCGCTCGAAGGGCCACTCCATGCTGAGATCGAGCCAGAGCGTTTTGAGCCCCAATTTTTTTTCAGCAAGCGCAAGCGCTGCCCGATCGATGTCGACACCCAGAACGTGGTTGCCTTCCATGTAGCCTTGCGTGAGCATTCCGTCGCGGCAGCCCAAATCCAAGACCTGTTTGCCAGAGCCAATCCATCGCTTGATGTAGGGAAGGCGCTGCCCATGACAGTAGAGATAACCGTAGCGAGCGCGCCCTTCATGGTGAGCGCGGTAGAGCTGTTCGAGATCTGTTTTTTGCATAAGTTTCGGCAGAATATGCGATGAGACTAAGTTTATGCAAGGAAGAAATATGCGGGCTGCAGCTTCCGCTCAAAATGAAAACTCGGGCACGGACACAAAGGATTCGTGCCCGTGCCCATGTGCGTGCCCGTGCCCGCCTCTTTTCTTAAACGTGAATTACTTTTTCCAGTGTCGCGACTCGCCTTTGCTGAAAAGCGAGATCAATCCGCCTGCGATGATGCACGCAGCGCCGCCCAATAGCCAAAATGTCGGCAGTTCGCCAAACACCCACCATCCCAAAAGCCCGCTCAAGAGCACGTTTGAGTAGCTGATCGTGCTCACTTTAGTCGCTGGAGCATGAGTCAACGATTTGGTGATGCAGTACTGAAAGCCAAGCGAAAAAAGACCGATGAGCCCCAAGCTGACCCAAACGAAGGGCGTCTCAATGGGCTCCCATGCAAGAACCATGGGAACTGAAGAGATGACGGTGGAAACGAGGAAATAATAGATCAAAATCTCTTCGGTCTTCTCCGTTTTCGAAAGCTGACGCACTCCGACCAATGCAATGGCTGAAAAGATCCCCCCTAAAAGGCCGACAACGCTCGCCCATTCGGAAAACCCTTCGCTTGGCCGCAAGATCAAAAGAACCCCAATGAATCCAAGCGCAATGCCGAGCATTCGCCACAGAGGAATGGTGACGTGCATCCAAAAGAAAACGACCACGGGAATGCAAAGCACGTACGTATTCGAAATGGTCATCGCATTCACAAGGGGCAAGTGCTCGACCGAATAAAAGTAACAATAAATGGAGCCAAGTCCAGCGAGACCGCGGATCAGGTGACGTCCGAAGAGCCGAGCGCGGATCTGGACGCGCCCACGCAAAAGGACCGGAAGCATACAGAGAAGCGATACGCTAAAGCGAGCAAACACCATGGTCTCATTGGGAACGCCCGCATTCCACTTGATGAGGAGCGCGCCCAGGGTACTACTGAGGGCCGCGAGGAGCCCAAACAGGAAGCCATGATGTTCTTTGTGCATGCTTCAAGGGATATTTGATTGAGTGAAAGAGTGCAAGGATGCACGCTGATTTACAGAGAAGGAACTCGATCTGGAGCAGGAGCGGCAAATTGCGAGAGATCGATGCGAAAAAACGAAGGGAGCGTAAATTGTTTGTCCCTGAAGATCGGCAAATTACGGGCATTGTCACGTAGCAGCCCCCATCGAACAACGGAAGAGTTTATGTCTCCAAGAGGAACTTGGCGGTCTTCGTCTTTTCGAATGCGGAGTATTTGCGTGGTATTCGTACGAGGATCAAGTAAAGACAGCTCTAAATGCTGTTCACTGACTGAATCAAAAATTCCAGCAATCAGAGAAAAAAGCGAGGCAGCAAGACAGGAAGGAAGCCGCTCTCTCTGAGAGAACAGCATCGCAATTCCAGGAGGACGAGTCAGTGTTTCTTTTATCTTATTTGCTAATCCTTGTATGAATCTTTCATTTTCCAAAAGACCACGAGTAATGGCCTCCATAACAACGGGGTTTTTTGCCATCGCTTCACCACAAGCATTACCTGATTTCTCCATTGCACTCACGGCGTTGATTTCCGTTACAAGAAGTCTTCGATCTCTCAACTTCCGTCTGTGCTGGAGTGAAACATTTCCCTCATGGATTACATTCCCTGTTTCATCAGTCCAAACACGTTGAATCATGCAGGAAACAAGGGGAATAAACCCATCCCTTAAAAGAGTGAATCGAACAGCGCCTGGTCTCGCCAAAAAGTCTTCTGTTGTGTGAACTTCAAGGGGAGGCTTGTTCTCATCCATCCTTCCAATTGCACTGCCTCTCAGTGCCCATGTCGAATGAGGTGTGGAGATGACATAGGGCTGCAGGAAATAACCAACGATCTTTTGTGCGATTTTTGCAATGACTCGAACAAGCCAGTTAAGATTGTTTGTCTCTTGTTTCAAGAAGAGTTCGTTCTTTTGAATAGCACTCTTAACACCTGCATTGATTAGGTCGGTATTGATGCGGACCGTAACCCTTGCATCTCTCTGTTTGATCAGCCCCTCACCACCAATCTGTCGCTGCACGGCAGTTTGCTTAAATGCGTTCAATTTCTGAACGATCCCTCGCTGAGCGAGAATGTGCTCATACCCGCTATAGAATCGAATCTTCATTGTGATTCGCGTCCAAAAATTACCCTGTTCAAGAGAACTGATTTTGACAACCTCGACTCCCGTTTCTGCTGAACCTTTCTCTCGAAAAAAAGTGCTGCAAGTCAACGCTTCGTTCAAACGCTCAAACTTGCGCCCCAAAATATACTGCTGTCGAGCTTTAGACAGATTTGTCAATCGCCGATTTCCAAGGGCTTCTCGATAGTGAGCGAGCTCAAATGAGCTTGCTTGCTTTGAACCAGCTTGTACGTTTGCCATCGGTGAAAGAGTCGGTTTCCAAGCCGCTTTCGCGTAGGCTCGGTTGACTCCTGCCATTGCTGCCCTCTGTTCGGGGGCTAGAAAAGCAAAAATCATCGGCGTGGCAAAGGAACTTGCCTGAGCAAACTGAGTTCGTTCATTAGCTGCTGTTGGTCGATTTATGGCCGAAGACATTCTTATTATTCCTTGAGGTTTGGTCCAAAAATTTTAACAAAATTATACTGTTTTAGTCAATGAAACCCTCTAGCGAATTATTCGCAAAGCGTCTATGAGACACAATTGATGAGTCAAAAACAAAATATTAGGCTGGGCAGTCATCGGAGCTGGGCCTGCGGGCATTGCGCTACTCGATCACAAGATCGCCAAGACCGAATTGGCTGATTAGACCCACTATTTCAAGCAGGCGATATGGAAAGGACAAAAATCTCTTCAGGCGGACCCTTTGAGCCGATCTTTGGATACTCACGCGCCGTTCGAGTAGGACCATTTGTGTACGTCTCAGGAACCGGCCCTATTGACCACGCGGGCAAGATTGTTGGCATCGGAAACTCCTACAAGCAAACAGTGCAAGTGCTGCAAAATATCGCCCATGCATTGACGCAGGCAGGCGCTACTCTTGAGCATGTCGTTCGGACAAGGATCTTTGTGACCAATATTTCGGACTGGGAAGGCATTGCAAAGGCTCATCGCGAGTATTTCGGAGAAATCAGGCCAGCTTCTCTGATGATTGAAGTTGCCCGTTTGATTCTGCCTGAAATGCTGGTAGAAATCGAATGCGACGCACTCATAAATAACGGCTGACAGAACACTTGAAAGGGGCTTACGATCTAATTTAAACCGCAGAAACAAATACGTCCTCGAGAAACTGCCGGATCGCAAGTTCTGCTTGATGAGCAGCGTTTGCGTTGTACAAAAGCCCAGCAGCTGGGTCGTTGACGCCCGGCGTAGCAAATGCGTGCATTGCGCTGCCGTAGAGCCTGGCTTCCCAATTCACATGAGCCTCTTTCATTTCCTGAGCAAACATCTGTAAATCTTCGAGGGGAACGACCGGATCTTGAGCTCCTTGCAAGAGCAGAATTTTCCCGTGAATCGGGTGTTTCGGCAGTTTGGGCGCATCGAAGTGACCGTACACACTGACCGCTCCTCGGAGTGCAGCGCCGCTTCGAGCAAGATCCAATGCGCACAAGCCTCCAAAGCCAAAGCCCACAAC
>CAYGHT010000017.1:0-16843 GCA_964349755.1 uncultured bacterium | reverse complement strand
CGAAATATTCCATAATCTGGTAAATCTATGATTTCAATATCTGGAACAACCTTAACCCCGCCAGCTTTGAGCTGCTCGCGCAAAAAGAAGTCGCGCTGCGTTTTGGAAATGGTGGCTTCGATCCGCTGGTTGATCGTACTCTGCAGCTTGCTGATATCGAGCTCTTTTTTTAAGAGAATGAGCGCGTGATCGATCCGCTTTTCAATGTCGAACGTGCCGAGAACTTCTTGGAGCTCTTCGCGCGTGGCCGTGGTGAGCGCCACTGCAAAATCGGCCAGTCGCCCCGGTTCGGTGAAATCGGAATGACCGAGGAAAATCTGGAGCTCTTCTTTGAAGAGAGGATTGAGCTTGAGTAGTTCTTTGATCGTCGTGATGATGCTGATCGAATAGGCTTTGAGCTCTTTTGAGAGCTTCTCCACAGGAGGATCTTCTTGGTATTGGACCGTCGCCTGAAGATATTTTCCCTTGAGGGGTTTTTCGATGAGTACCCGCTTTTCCATGTTCAAGACGACTTGCGCGCCGCCTTGTTCCATAGGGATAATGCGAAGAATTCGGGCAACCACACCCACCCCGAAGAGATCTGGAAAGCCGATCTTGTAGATGTTGGCATCTTCTTTGAGCGTGAGAAAAAGCCCAAGACACTTATGTTCCGTTTTCGCGACAATTTTCAACACTTCATAAAAGGTCCCCGGCTCAATCACAATGGGCGCTGCCATCCCTGGGAAAAAGGGGCGGCGGTTCAGGGGCAAGATGTAGAGTTGATCGGGGTAAAGAAGAGCAGACGAGGAGGAACGCTCCTCTTTCTTGGCAGGGGGTTGGGTGGCGTCTTGGGGCACGGGAAGTGCATCGGCATCGTCAGACAACAAAAGTACCTCTGGTAAATTCTGGAGGATAGCAGTGTGTAAAAAAAGGTGCAACATGGTATGCTATTTGCTCCATGGGAATTTTAATCATCGATACGAGCTCCGACGAAGGACTTCTCGCTCTCGTAGTGGAAGGGCACATCGCGGCCGAAGTGCGGCTCAGCAATGGACCGGGACTCTCGAAAGCGCTGAGTCTCGAGCTCAAAAAAATGGTTGATCGCAAGCCGACTTCCATCGTTGCAGGCACAGGGCCCGGTTCTTTCACCGGCATCCGCGTCGGCCTTGCGCTGGCGCAAGGCCTCGCCCTTGGCTGGGAGATTCCCTTATTGAAGGTGTGTAGCCTCAGCGGATTTAGAGAAGAGATCGTTGCCATCGATGCGAGATCCAGCGGCTTTTATGTCCGTTTCGGAGGCGCGCCGCCTCGCCTCCTCTCGGTCCACGAGGCTGAAACTGCCCTCGCCGGACTCGACGTCTTCTCTCCGCATCCCAGCCGCATTCTCGAGCGCCTTCCCTCCCTCCGCCCTCAACAAGCGACGCTCGATCCACTGATGTTCTTGAAGAAAAGCGTTGAGAGCCTTAGAATGAATACTCCTAGCAACCAACCATAGGTGAATATGACCAGCGTTAAAGTCCGCGTCGGCGAGCCCATTGATAAGGCTCTTCGCGCTCTCAAGAAAAAACTCGATAAGGAAGGCACGATGAAAGTGGCCAAGGCACACCGTTTTTACGACAAGCCATCCGTTAAATCGAGAGCAAAATCTAAAGCTGCTACCAAACGCAATAAAACAGCGCAACGACGCGGTTACTAGTGAAAGATTACTACGCGACCCTCGGCCTTGCAAAAGGCGCAACTCCAGAAGAAATCAAGAAGGCGTATCGCAAGAGGGCGTTGGAATGCCACCCGGATCGCAATGCGGGAAATCCAAAAGCTGAGGCGCAGTTCAAGCAAGTTTCTGAAGCGTATGAAGTGCTCAGCGACGACACCAAGCGACGCACGTACGATCAGTACGGCGAAGAGGGCTTGCGCGGGGCTGGAATGGGTGGCGGCGCCGGAGGCTTTCCCGGTGGATTTTCTTCAATGGACGAGGCGATGCGGACGTTCATGGGCGCCTTTGGCGGCGGCCGTGGAGGCGCAGGCGGCGAATCCATCTTTGATTCGTTCTTCGGAGGGGGTTTTGGTGGAGGCGGCAATGAGGCTGAAAGCTCCCATCAAGGCGCGAGCAAAAAGACGACGCTCCGCGTTTCCTTTGAAGAGGCCGCACGCGGCGTAGAAAAAGAGCTGAGCATTCAGAATTTTTTAACGTGCAGCAGCTGCAAGGGATCAGGCGCAAAATCCAAACAAAGCATCAAGCAGTGCAATACCTGCCAAGGCAAAGGCCAGATTTTTCAGAGCCGTGGTTTCTTTAGCATGTCGAGTCCGTGTCCTCGTTGCGGCGGCGCAGGGCAGACCATCACCGATCCGTGCAAAGAGTGTCACGGCGCTGGCAGATTGAAAGAAAAGCAGCGGATCAAAGTTCACATCCCAGCTGGCGTCGACACCGGCATGCGGCTCAAGATGAGCGGCTACGGCGATGCAGGCGAACAGGGCGGTCCTTCAGGCGATTTATACATCGATATCGAAGTGGAATCGCACGAACTTTTTCAGCGCGAGGGCGACGACATTCTTCTCGAACTTCCCATCACCTTTACCGAAGCCGCGCTCGGCTGTAAAAAGGAAGTGCCAACTCCCCTTGGAGAGCTCTGCCGAATCGTAGTTCCCGAAGGAACTCAGAGCGGGAAAACCCTCCGCGTCAGCGGCAAAGGGTTCCCCAACGTCCACAAACAGGGCCAAGGAGATTTACTGGTGCGGGTGAGCGTGGAAACAGCTGTGAAGCTCTCCGACAAGCAAAAAGAGCTCTTGCGCGCGTTTGAAGGAGCCGAGACGGCGTCCAATCATCCCAAACGCAAATCCTTCCTGGAAAAGCTCAAAGGCTCCGTGTAACTAGAGTCTCACGATCAGGGTTTACCACAGAGAGCACAGAGAACTAGAGAGGGGCGAAACGCGCATTTTTTCTCTTTTCTCTCTAGTCCTCTGTGCCCTCTGTGGTTGTAATTTTTCAATAGCGCCGTTAACTAACGGACTTTTTCGCTTTCTCTAAATCGCTTTGTAGCTTTGCCTGCGCAGAGGTCGAGCTGTCCTGCTGATAGGTGGCGTAGTCGTTCGCGATTTTCACGTTTTGGTTGAGCAATTCTTTGCGCGTGAGTTCTTGGGCCGTCTCATTGAGAACGCGCATCGCTTTATCCATGACTTCTTTAAATTCTTGTTTCTGGTACGGATTGTCGGACTTGGCGTAGCTGTCGAGCGCTTGCTGAAACAGCGTGGCTGCGTGCTTAAACTCCTGCTCGTACATTTTTTTGTCGCGCGGAGAAATGGGAGCTGGGCTCCCGCTATCTTGAATATTGGTCATGCATCACCTCTTCTCCTTATCTCTTGCAAAAAACTGCGTAAAAGGGAATCAAAAAAGGAGCAGAGGTAATTTGTATGAAAAAATGGTTCCTTAAAGTTTTGGCGCTCACTTCAATCCTTATCGCAGAAGAACGGTCCCCTGAACAAATCCAACAAGAGCTCAATGAGGCTGAAACGCAATTTGCACATGCCAAAGAGATGTTCAACCCCTGGTATGCAGGGCCTCTTCTCACGGGCAGTGCGTCCATGATGCCTCCAGGACAGGGCAACATCCAACCCTTTTTGTTTGTCACAGACAACTATGCGATCTACGATAGCAACCGAAACGTGGTCGATGTGCCCGACCTTTGGAACATCAATCCGCAAGTCCTCGTCCAAGCGGGCATCACCTCTTGGCTCGATCTCACTGCGCTTGTGCAAACGCAAACCAATTCGAAGCACTCTACGCAAAGCACATTCATCGGCGACACCTCGCTCTTTGGAGGGATCAAAATCCTCGAGCAAGGTCTCTGGGTCCCTGGAATCAAGATTGGGATCAACGAAACATTTCCCTCTGGCCGCTATCAAAACCTAAAACCCAATCGCCAGGGAACCGATTCCACAGGCGGCGGCTCCTATGTCACCGGCTTTTCTCTCAAGTTCAGCAAGCTTCTTTTCTGGTCCTACAAGCACCCAATGAATTTGCGCCTCACGATGACATACAACGTCCCGACGACGGTCCATGTGCATGGACTGAATGCGTATGGCGGCGGCGCAGGCACCAATGGAAAGGTGCGTCCCGGCAACAACTTCAATGCGAGCTTTGGCGCGGAATACAGCTTTACACAGCGCTGGGTGTTTGCCACTGACCTCGTGTACATCACAGCCGCGCGCACGACGTTTAACGGCACTCGGGGAACCAATCCTGACGGGACGCCAGCGGTCGTAGGCTCGGGCTCAGGAGATCAGATCAGCCTTGCCCCAGCGATCGAGTACAACCCCAGCCCTACGTTGGGCTTTCTAGCCGGGGTGTGGTTTAGCGTCTATGGGCGCAATAACCCCGACTTCATCTCTGGGATCATCAGCGTCACTTACGGCTTCCCTTTTGTTAAATAGCGGGAGTCTTTATACTGATTTGCCCAATGGAAAAGAAAAGATTGAGTAAAGCCCTGGCCGCAGCGGGCGTCGCCTCCAGACGCGCGGCCGAAGAGCTCATTTTTGCAGGGAGAGTCAAGGTGAACGGCCGGACAGTTCTCGTCCCCCAAACGCTCGTGGACTGGTCGAAGGACGCCATTGTTCTCGACGAGGAACCGGTCGTTTCTGAGCAGAAAAAAAAGTATTATATGCTCAATAAGCCGACCGGTTACATCTGTTCGAGCGTGCGCCCTGGCAAAAAGCGGATTGTGCTCGATCTTTTCGCCGAGCAGCAAGAGCGTTTGTTCACGATTGGGCGTCTGGATAAAGAGACCGAGGGGCTCCTCCTCGTGACCAACGACGGCCATTTTGCTCAAGCCGTCATTCATCCCTCCTCCAATGTCGTCAAAGAATACATCGTAAAAACGGCGGAAGAAATCACCGCCGAGCACCTCGAAGCTCTTTCTCAAGGAGCCCGCGTCGACGACAAATGGGTCAGACCCGCCTCTGTCTCCAAAGTGCGTAAGGGGACGTTCCGCATCATTGTCAAAGAAGGGCGTAAACACGAAGTGCGCATCATCGCCGAGCGCGCAGGATTAAAAGTTCTCGAACTCAAACGGGTTCGGATCGGAGCCCTTCAACTCGGAACGCTGCCTGTAGGAACCTACCGAGTCCTTTCAGAGCGCGATAAAAAGGCCATTTTCTCAGAAAAGTAATTGCTGAGTGCCGTCTGTATCCTGTAAATCTTAAAAGAAATGACTTCAAACTCCCTTGGCCCTGCACTTGCCCAAAAAATCAAGCGGCTACTGCGTTTCAACAGCGGTAAAACCGCTGAAACAGCAACGAATGAAGAGCTGTACTTTGCGTTTTGCATGGCGCTGCGCGAAGAGATCATGGTCAATTGGACAGCGAGTCTCGAGACGGTTCAAGCAAAGCGCGTCCGTACAGCCTATTTTCTGTCGATGGAGTATTTACCGGGAAGGCTCACAAACAACAACATTTGCAATATGGGCGCCATGGAGGTGGTTCGCGAAGCGCTCCACTGGCTCAACCGCGATTTTGCCGAGCTGATGGCTGCGGAACCGGACCTCGGGCTCGGAAACGGGGGGCTGGGGCGTCTTTCTTCGTGTTTGCTCGATTCGCTGGCAACGCTCCATTATCCAGCGCGCGCCTATGGCCTTCGCTATCAGTACGGGATCTTTGAGCAAGAGCTCTGGGCGGGCGCTCAGGTGGAGCGGCCCGATTGTTGGCTTTTGAATCTCAATCCGTGGGAGCAAAGGCGCGATACGCATGCGGTGAACATCCGGTTTCGAGGGAAATTGATTCCAGGGACGAACAAGCACGGCGACAACGTGTTCTTGCTCGATGATGGGGAAGAGGTCCGCGCGATCCCCTTTGACATTCCGATTGTAGGGCGAGGAACACCTTTTTCTGTGCTGACGCTCCGACTTTGGTCGACTAAAGAATCGCCGCGCAATTTCCAATTGCAGCGGTTCAACGCGGGGCTTCTCGATCTGGCGGCCGAAAATGCGTCGCTCACCGATGTGCTCTATCCCAATGACAATCACGAAATGGGAAAACGCATTCGGCTGAAGCAAGAATTCTTATTGGTCTCTGCCTCGCTGCAAGACATTTTGCGAAGGCATTTGCGCGTGTATGGGGATTTGACAGAGTTTCGAGATAAAGTGCGCATCCAGATCAACGACACGCATCCAGCGCTCGTCATTGCAGAGCTCATCCGTTCTCTCATCACCAATTACGATTTTTCTTGGGGATCTGCCAAAGAGACTTGCGAGGCGGTTTGTAGTTATACGAACCACACGATTTTGCGCGAGGCGCTCGTTGAATGGAACGAGGCGAGAATGCAAGAGTTGCTGCCGCGCCAGCACAACATCATCCAGCGGCTCAATCTCGAATTTTGCAGCAGTGTACGCGCAAAGTTTCCCGGCGATGAGGCAAAGGTGCGCGCCACTTCGATCATCGAAAATGGCCAAATCCGGATGGCGCATCTGGCCATTGTCGGCGCGCATGCAGTCAATGGCGTGGCTAAGTTGCACAGCAGCATTTTGAAGCATCAAACGTTTGCTGAACTCTATGGATTGTTTCCCCATAAATTCACGAACGTCACAAACGGAGTCACGCACCGCCGTTGGCTCCTTGAAAGCAATCGGGAGCTCGCTGCATTCATCACAAAGCGGATCGGAGAGCGGTGGATCACCGATTTCCGAGACATCGCAAAGCTTAAAAATTTTGCGGCAGATCCAGTGACGCAAGAGGAATTTCTTGCGATCAAGCGCCGAAATAAAGAGTCGCTTCTTCGTTTACTTGCTCAAGAAAATCCAGCGCGCGACGCCGAAGGGCGTATCATCGGCCATTTGCGAACGCTTGGGGCCGAGAGCCTCTTCGATGTTCAGATCAAACGGATTCACGAGTACAAACGCCAACTTCTCAACGCCTTGCATCTCATCATGCGGATCCAAGAAATCCGCTGTGGAAACTTTCCCTCGACGCCCCGCTTCGTCCTGTTCGGGGGAAAGGCAGCGCCTGGCTACGAGCGGGCCAAATCCATCATCCAGCTCATCGGTGCCATCGGGCGCACCATCGATAGCGATCCTGTCCTCCGTCCGCACTTAAGTGTCGTCTTCATCGAAAATTACAACGTCTCCAAAGCGGAAATCATCATCCCCGCAGCGGACCTTTCTGAACAAATTTCGACCGCTGGCTTGGAAGCGTCGGGCACAGGCAACATGAAACTGGCGATGAACGGCGCGCTCACCATCGGCACCAATGACGGGGCGAATATCGAACTGCACGAGGCGATCGGAGATCCGTGGTGGCCATTTGCATTTGGAGCCTCCTCACAGGACAACTTGCGCCCCTTCAATCCGCGTGGGTTTCACGAAAAAGATGCATCCATCCGGCGCTGCGTCGATGCGTTGAAAGATGGGACGCTTGCAAAAACAGCGGCGGAGACGGCGGCCTTTAGCGCGCTGCATGAGAGTCTTGTAGGCAGCGAGACTGCAGATCAATTCCGCGTTCTGCAGGATTTAGAAGATTACGTCGCGACCCAAAAACGGGTGGAAGCGCTGTTTTGCCATCCGAAAAAATGGGCAGAAACTGCGATCCACAATGTCGGAGGAACAGGGTTTTTCTCCACGGATGAATCGGCAAGGCACTATGCAGCGCTGTGGGGGATTAGCCCCTGCCCTCCAGAGCCAGGGATTTTGGCCAATGTTCAGGCTGTATACACTCCATCGAACGTGCGATAAAGGACAAGCTCGCGAGGAGTGGGAAACCACTTGAGCTCTGGAAAATCGGCGGTTTGCCAATGCTCCACTGGATGCTCGAGCAAGGCTTTGCGCAAAGCTAGGAAATCGCCGTCCAAAGTCAGTTGAATTTGAGCGCCCTCGTTTTCATGAAGGAGTTGTTCATGCGCTTGATCTACCTGCGCGACGTTGAGGACTATTTCCCGATCTTCTTCGTGGTAGCTTTCTTCGATCCACGCGGGAAGGAGGCGTCCGAGATCGGGTAAAAACCAGCTAGTTGGCGGATAGCGAAGAAAATAGGGTTCAGCGATGAAGGCATTGAAATCGGCGTGACCGAACAAGCAGACGAGGGCCGGATAGTGTTTGTGAAGAAGACCAAATAGACGCCACCAATACTGCTGGTTGTAATAGCCGATCTGCTCTTCAGGGCGAAGGATTAAACCCGGCGCGATGTGTTGCTCAATGTCTTGAATGCTGGAGCGTTCGTAAACAGGCAGAAGAAGGGGGCCCGACATTGTATGGAGAGGGCGCGTTAGAAATGAGGCAAACCAGGTTTGCATCGCAAGAAGCGTCTTTGGGGGCGTTGGTTCACGCATGGGCTTTTGCTACTTGTTGCTGAAACGCTTTTGCTTTGAGCGCCTCTTGCCACGTCTGTTGAAACGAAATGAAATGGTCATCCCATTCGAGGAGCGTCGACGCGTTGTTGGTCTTAGGGTACACCTCTGCATAGAGTTTCCAGACAGCATCTGCGACAACTGTGTCGTGCGAGTCGATCACAATGCCTTCTGTATCGCGATGCCCTGCCAAATGGATTTGCACGACCCTCTCCAGCGGCAATGCGTCCAAGTAGACGCGCGGATCGAACCCCCCATTGCACGCGGAAACATACACATTGTTGACGTCGAGCATCATGGCGATGTCTGCCTCTTCAATGACCGATGCGTAAAATTCCCATTCGGTCAACTCATCGTCGGTAAACGCGGCGTGCGCAACCAAATTCTCCAATGCAAACGGCACCTCGAGGAAGTCCTGGACAATGCGGGCACGCTTCGCTACGTACTCAACGACCTCGCCCGTTCTGGGAAGCGGCAACAGATCGTGGTAATGAGCGCCGGGAAGTCTCCCCCAACATAAATGCTCAGACACCCAGGGAGATTTTGTCTTTTTGACAAGTGCTTTCAATTTCTTGAGATAGTCCCAATCGAGCGGGTCTGCACTCCCGATCGCAAGCGTCACTCCGTGCATGACAACCGGGTAGCGCTCGAGAATCCGTTCGAGATTGCGTAGTCGCGGCCCTTCGCGCAAAAAATTCTCGCTGATGATTTCGAACCAATCAACAGAGGGCCATGAAGCAAAGATTTCGTCGAGATGAATCGGCCTAAGGCCCACCCCAACTCCGAGCCGAGGAACGTTTGCATAAATCATGCGAGCAATTTAGGGAAATCGCGAGATAAAAGTCCAGGGAGGCTCGCTCCCTGGTGTCATTGACGAACGAAACTACTCTCCGTCAACCACTTTTTGCGCAGCACTTTTGCGCGGTGGTGCAGGGACTTTGGAAGAATCGCTCGGTTGCTCGGCGCACGAAGTGTCCTCGTCCACACACTCTTTAGAAGAGTCTTTTGTGCATTTTGCCATCGCAACTTCTTGGTCTGCTGCTTTAGCAGGTGAAGGCGCAGCGGCAGCAGAGATGCAAAATCCAGCAACCACGGCAGTAAGAGCCAATTTAACGAAATCGATGTTCATGAGTACCTCAAGTTAGAGTTGTATGACGAATTCGTTTTTGGACAGTAGCGAAGGATTTTTTTATCGTCTACAGAAATTCTCAAACAGGAGATAACGGCAAGAGCGCCTTGTCAGCGGCTTTAAGCCCAGCACGCACCAACTCCCCCGTCCTTGGATCGAATACAATCTCCAGATGACCTACGTCTTTTAGGACGCGGCAGCATGGCGCATTTTCAGGAAGCGCCGACTTAAGTCCCACGACAAAGTCTGAGGCTGAACCGATGTGCAAGAAAGGAATGTCGGAACTCGAGATCGTTTTGCGAAGCTCCTCGTGAAATGGGTGATGCGGAGTCATTTGCTGGGCGTCGAGGCCAGGGGCCATTTTCGCAAGCGGCGTGCCTCCAAGCGGCGAGGCGATCGTGATGGCGACACGGACTTGAGCTCCATATTTTTTTGCATGGTGAAGCGCCCAATGAGAAACCACGAGACCCCCTCGCGAGTGACCAACTAGACCGATATCGTTACGCCCTGTGTTTGTCTGGATTTTTTTCACAACCACATCCACTTGCTCTGCATACGTTTCGATCGACTGCAAACTTCCGGTGTTCATCACGTAAACGCGGTATCCGGCTTGAACGAGCTGCTCGCGCATTGCATCAAACGTGGATGCAAAGCTTAAATAGGCATGAACCAACAACACGGGGGGACCATTGACAGGCCCCTTGGGCTCGAGATATTGAGAAGAGAACGTAAGGGGAAATAAACGGGCAGCTGTACACACCGCGTTGATTTCCATGCTGTTTGCGTGGATCCAGTGGATCGCTTTCGCAGCCAAAGATTCGCTAAAGTAAGCGAGCTGATTCAGAACGACAATTGCTGCACACCAAACGAACCAAACCGCGACGCACTTCAGGGCAAGCGCTGCAAGTCCGCCAAGGAGCAATCCGACCCCTCCTGCGATTGCGGCGAGCGCCAAATATTGAACCGGTTTCCACCCAAGCCGGGCTTTAAGTGACAGAGGTTGTTGGGCGTTCAGTTGATTCAAAAACGCCGCTTTTTGAGGCGTCGGGGAAGAAATTGTGACTGCAATCGGCTGGGCAGGCGAGCTCATAGGGCAACTATTTTAGCATGGAGGAACGCTTGGGCGCAAGGCGCTTATAGAACATGGATGCTTGGACAGCTACAAAAACAAGCAACGCATTATAAGCAAATGACTTATCAATTGTAATAATACGCGCAGTTGACATATGTGTCAACTACGCGTATTGTTACATCTATGGCAAACCCACAGAAATCGGTCGAACTCTTTCACCTGCTTTTTTTGCGCCACCTGCACGAAAAGCTCGAAAAAAGCCTGTATGCCGTGAAAGGCGGCTGCAACCTCCGCTTTTTTTTCAAAAGCATTCGATATTCAGAAGATCTGGACATCGACGTGAAAACGGTTGCCAAAGAGACACTGCGCAGCAAGATCAACAAGCTGCTTGAAAGCCAAAGCTTCCAACAAATTCTTTCTAGTAGAGGGATGGAAATCAACCATGTCTCGGAGTCCAAGCAAACAGAAACGACCCAACGATGGAAACTGAGCATTCGACTGCCCGACACTTCAATGCCACTTCCCACTAAAATCGAATTCTCGCGCAGGGGAATGGACGAAGGACTCGTATTTGAACCCATTGATCTCGAATTGATCCATCGCTATCAATTGCAACCCATTTTAACCAACCATTATACGCAAGAAGCTGCGTTTTGCCAGAAAGTTGATGAGCTCATTCACCGAACAGAGGTCCAGGCTCGCGATATTTTTGATCTTCATTGGTTGCTGAATCGAGAGATTCAATCTGCCTGCCTGCCCAATGTCTTACGCGAGAAGTTAGACACTGCCATAGAAAATGCTCTCAGCATCGATTTTTCTGATTTCAAGGCTCAAGTCGTGGCTTATTTGATGGAAGAATACCAAGAATACTACAGCTCTTCTCAAGTTTGGGCTGAAATTCAGACAAAAGTCATTTCAATCTTACAGGACGCCAAAACGCGATGAATCTTCTGGATGCGCACGCAAAATTACTGGCCTTAAAGCAAGACGTCCTCCAAACAAGTGATGTTGCGGCCGCTTTAAAAATTACAATCGGGCATGCGAGTCAACTCTTGAGACGTCTCTGTAAAGCTGGCTTTTTTATCCCGCTTGCCAGAGGCAAGTGGGCTTGCAAAACTACCATCGATCCCATTCTGCTACCTGAATATTTAACGAGTCCAGCACCGAGTTATGTTTCCTTTCAAAGTGCGCTCTATTACCACGGGATGATTTCGCAGATCCCCGCCACGATTTATGCGGCCTCGTTGGCCAGAACCCATCAGTACAAGACTCCGATCGCCCGGGTTTCCATCCATCATATCCAGGCCAGCTTCTTCTTTGGATTCGAAACGATGGGCAAATCAGGAGTCAAAATGGCCACACCCGAAAAGGCGTTGTTAGATTTTTTCTACCTGTCGTTTGTCCGCTCATCTCTGTTTAGTAAACTGCCCGAACTCGAGATCCCACGGCATTTCAAGACCAAAGAAGCATTAAAAATGATCGGACGCATCGCGAATCGGCGAATCCGCGCTCGGGTGCATAAGAAGTTTCTGGAATATGTCACTCCCCAAAACTCTATCGACAAATAGCACCACCTAGTATAAACTGCTTTGCAGTCCAGCCATTGGGGCTAGGGTGCTATTATGAACTGTCACAATGAATCTACATCTTTCGGTTTAGGTTCTACGCTTGTCGTCATGCGACAAGCGGTGGTGGTCGTGCGCGTGCGCACATAACAATAGCACTTCTTGCCCCTATCATCTTTCTTCTCCTCCAAAATCTTCAGAGATCAAAGCCATTCATGGGCAAGAAGTGCCAACTAGGATAAGGAGAGGTATGTTTACACAAAGGCGCTCATCGCAAACGAAGAGGCATTCGAGCCTTCTGACAACGGGGCTTGCTCTGTTTTCGATGTTTTTTGGAGCGGGGAATTTGATTTTCCCATTGTTGATTGGGAAATCTGCAGGCAGCAATGTCTGGTTTTCTATCATGGGTCTAGGAGTAACAGCGGTGATCGTCCCGTTTCTTGGGCTTGCAGCCATGATTTTTTTTCAGGCTGATTTGCATCGTTTTTTTGGCCGCATTGGGAAAGTCCCAGGGATGCTGCTGCTTTTTCTTTTGCAGGTGATTCTTGGGCCATTTGGGGTGATCCCCCGCTTGGTAACACTCATGCACGCGACAGCAGCTCCCTACTTGTTTGACATGCCACTGATTCTTTTCAGCATTCTCGCGGCAGGGCTCATTTTCGCCTGCAGCTTGAAGCGAGAGTGGCTGATTGGAATTCTAGGGAAGGTTTTAACACCCCTTTTGTTGCTTTCTCTCGCAGCGTTGGTGTTTTTTGGATTGAAAGGCGGCTCTTCGTTGAGTCCGACAAGCTCTTCTGCAGGGAGTAGTTTTCTCGAGGGATTGTTGGGAGGGTATAATACCATGGACCTCATCGCCGCTTTTCTGTTTGCTACGGTAGTTCTGCCTCATTTCAAGCAGGAAGTGGAAGAAGAACAAGCGGGACAAAAACGACGCTCGTTGCTGCGGAAGATGTTTTTCTCCAGCCTCATTGCTGCTTCTCTCTTATTTTTAACCTACATCGGACTCTGCCTGATCTCTGCTTATCATGGAGGAGCATTGGACACAGCCTATCCTCCAGAGCAGCTACTCAACGTTTTTGCCATAAAGCTGCTTGGGTTAGCTGGTGGCTCCATCGCAGCGGTGACTGTGATCACTGCCTGCCTCACCACGGCCATGACTCTAGCCCTGATCTTTGCTGATTATCTGCGAAAAGACTTGTGCAGGGAGAAAATCAGTCCCGCAGTTGCCTTAGGGATAACATTGGCAGTGACTACACTATTTGCGAATTTAGGGTTTGGGGGCATCGCAGCATTTTTGGGGCCCATTTTGCAAGTCGTTTATCCTGGCTTGATTTTGCTGACAGGATTGAATCTTCTTCATGCTCTATACGGATATCGGATGGTGAAGCTACCCGTATTCTTGGCTTTTGCCATTTCAGGAGTGATGTATCTCATGAATTGCTAGAAACACTAGAAAACAAGCGGATTATCGACCTCTCTTGACAACCACCTATTTAATCGGTTATATTACCTATTAAATAGGTTTTTATGCTAAAATACCTTTTTGCGAATAAGAACGTTGAGAAAGTGCTGATGTACCTATGTCTACATGGAAAAGCAAACGCAACTGAACTGAGTCGTGTGTTTGATTCCGCTCTTGACCCAATTCAGAAAACACTCCGGAAGTTAGAGGAGGGAGGTTTACTTGCGAGTTTTCTGGAAGGGAAAACACGAGTATTTCAATGGAATCCTCGTTATCCATTTCTAGGGGAAATTCAGGCTCTTGCGAAAAAAGCATACAGCTTTTTGCCTCCGGATATTCAAGAAGCTCAGTACCAATCAAAAAAACGAAAACGACCCCGCAAAACAGGCAAACCTCTTTAAAAAAAAATATGAATCTTCGCAATCCCGACCTGAAAGAGCTTGCTTGATGGAAATCAACCTAACAAAAATTCAAAAAGCGCAAAAACTGATTGCTTCTTACGTAAAGAAAACCCCTCTCATTCGCTGCTATGCATTGGAAGAACAGCTCCGTACTTCGGCTCGGATTTTTCTGAAGTGCGATCATCTGCAACGAATGAATAGTTTTAAAGTGCGTGGCGCTTTCAATGTCCTTTTGCTTTTAAGTGCTGAAGAAAAGAAGCGCGGAGTTGTGACTCGTTCAGCTGGCAATTTTGCCTCGGCTCTTGCTTATGCATGCCACCTGCTCCACATCCCAGCTACCATTGTGATGCCAGAAAAAGTGCCCAAAGCTAAACTCGATCTGGTTACTCCTTTTTCTCCAACGATTCTTTTTGCTTCCTCACGAGCTGAGGAAGAAAAGAAGGTGGAAGAATTGTCTCAAGAAAAAAACTTAGTCCCTCTGTCTCCTTACAATCATCCGAATGTGATCGCAGGGCAAGGAACCGCAGCTCTTGAAATCTTCGAGGATCTTCCTTCGATTCAAACTTTCTTCTGCCCGTTGGGCGGTGGAGGGTTGATGTCAGGAACGGCCATTGCATTCAAAGAGCTGAATCCAACAATTCAAACGATCGCTGTAGAGCCCACAGGAGCCAATGACTACTTTCTTTCCCGCCAAACAGGGCAAAAGATTCGATTGAATCAAGTGAATACGATCGCCGACGGCCTTGTAGCGCCCACAGTCGGCGAGATCAATTACCCGCTGTTAAATCAGACGGTGGATCAAGTGATTACAGTCCCGGATGAGGCAATTATAAAAGCGATGCACTTCCTGTATAAAAAAGCGGGCATGATCGTCGAACCGTCAGGGGCTGCATCTGTCGCAGCTTTAATGGCCCAAGAGGATCTCTCGGGCGATGTGGTGTGTTTTATTTCTGGCGGCAACGTTCAACGCGATCGATTTTATCAATGGATTGAAGCCGTTTAAGCAATCTCAAATACATGCGCCGTTTGCTGAAAGATTCTCCCATGCAAATTGGGCTGCTGCTCCCTCGCAAAGATCCGGGGTCTTTCGCTTTTAGTGCTTTGCTCGCTTCATTCCGATTTTATAGACCGGATAGATGTCGATGACAGTTTCTTCATAAGGATGCGCCTTTTTGATCGCATCGAGCACTTCCTCAAGCTTTTCCCTATGACAAACTGTTTCTACCTTCTCTTCAACTACAGCCTCTAAAATGCCAGCCTTCCCAAGAAATGGGCTTGCTCGCTTCTCTGGCTTAAACCGGCCAACCCCTTTGGAAGAAAAGCTACAAAAGGAATAATGCCCCACCTTTCCTGCTCCAGCGACTCCCATGGCTTCTCTTACTTGATCGGCATGGGTTTCGGGTACAGTAAAAATAAGAGTCACATAGTCTGATAATTCCAAAGGAATCTCCTATTCACTTTTCAAAGGCTATCTGTTGCTGGTTCGCGCGCCTTGTGCCCCCAGGGGATAAAGAAAATGGGAAGCTTTTCTAATTGTCCCACAAGTTGTGGGACTTTTTCATAGGCGTACCAAAAAAAGCCTTCATTCTCTTGAAGCTGCATCTTGCCAAAGGATCGATTTTTCTTCTCTTTTTCTCTAAGAAGGTTATAATTTTTCTTTTCATCGGAGATGCTATGAAACCATGTGGGCAGCTACTTGTCGCTCTTCTCCTGGGTGCAGGTTCTCTGGCTGCATCAAACTACAAAGAGGAAAACCTTATGGCAACTACAAAGCATTCGAGTGTGCCGCCCCAAAATGAAGAGCTAAAACCTCTCTCCTCTGAAGCAAAATCTTTTCAGGGAGGGGAGATTTATGAGCACTACAAGGGAAAGCAATACAAGGTTTTATCCGTGGGGCGCAATAGCGAAACCTTGGAAGAGATTATCGTATATCAGGCCCTCTACGGAAACCATGACGTGTGGGTGCGTCCGCTGAAAATGTTTTCAGAAAATGTTGTGATCAATGGGCTGTCACAACCTCGTTTTAAACGGGTTCGGTTAGAGTTGCATGGAAAATGAGCTCGAACAGCAATCCTCGAAAATAGCGATTTTCAAGGGGAAACAAATCCGAAAGACCATTCATGAGGGTGAGTGGTACTTTTCGACCATCGACATCGTGGCAATTTTGACAGAAAGCTCAAATCCTCGGCGATATTGGTCCGACCTAAAAACACAAATTTCTGAAAATGAAGGGTTTATTCAACTGTACGGAAAAATCGTACAGTTGAAATTGCTGGCCCCTGACGGGAAAATGCGTGAGACCGATGCAGCGAATACAGAGACCATTTTTCGGATCATCCAGTCTATTCCCTCTTCCAAAGCCGAGCCTTTCAAACGCTGGCTCGCTAAGGTCGGTTATGAGCGCATTCAAGAGATCGAAGATCCTGAATTGGCTGCAAAGCGAGGTAGGGCCATCTACAAGGCAAAAGGCTATCCAGACGATTGGATCGAAAAACGGATGCGTGGGATTGCCATCCGAGAACAATTGACAAACGAATGGGAAAAGCGAGGAGTCAAAGAAGAGAGGGTATACGCAATCCTCACCGCAGAAATCGCTGACGCGACGTTTGGTCTTAAACCCTCCGAGCACAAAAAACTAAAGGGCCTCAAAAACCAAAACCTCCGTGACCACATGACCGATCTCGAGTTGGTGTTCACCATGTTGGGAGAAGCTTCAACGACGGAAATCGCCGTTCAGAATGATGCTCAAGGATTCCACCAAAATAAAAAAGCAGCCCGAGAAGGTGGAGAAATTGCCGGTAATGCAAGAAGAGAGCTGGAGCAAAAAAGCGGGCGCAAAGTAGTCAGCAAATCTAATGTACGCGTTCACGGGGGGCTTGTAACTAAAATATTTCCTCGCATACACTCATCCG
>CAYGHT010000016.1:0-17674 GCA_964349755.1 uncultured bacterium | reverse complement strand
TTGCTGGGACAGTAAGTCGAAGAGCGTCGCAAGAGCCGCCTCGTCATCCACGAGCGTGTAGTGACGGGGCTGGGGTGTGCTGACTTTGTGCTCTACCGCAGGTTTTTCAGGCGCGCTCAGTTCGCGAAGCAGCGATTTAAATCCCATCGTCTGGAAAAACAGCGTCAATTTCTCCAGATCGGGAGGGCGCAATCGGTAAAACGGTTCATCGTGAGCTACAGGGACGTTGACATCGAGCGTGGCGAGTGTACGACTCATCCTTGCGATGTCTGCGTGCGTGCGCAAAATTTCTTGCTTCTTCTCTCCCTTCACTCGCTCGGGATGAGCGAGCAGCGCATCGAGCGTGCCGAATTGCTGGAGCAGTGTCGCTGCCGTTTTGGGACCAAAGCCCTCCAACCCCGGAATGTTATCGGAGCTATCGCCCATGATGGCGAGCAGATCGAGCATCTGATCTGGGCGCACGCCGAAAAGCGTCTCGACGCCCTTGGCATCGATGAGCAGATTGTCTTTGTGGGCATGGAGCACGAATGTCTTCTCTCCGACGAGCTGAAGGAGGTCTTTGTCTCCTGAACACACATAGGAGATCGCCCCTTTGTGCTTGGCCCACGTGGCGATCGCCGCAATTGCATCGTCGGCCTCCACGCCCTCAATCGAGATCCAAGGAATTCCCGCCAGCGTGCAGTACTCGGCAGCCCACTCAAATTGCGGGAACAGATCCTCGGGCGCGCCCTTGCGATGCATCTTGTAGTCGGCATACACGGCTCTACGCGATTTCTTGTTGTCGGGGCCGTCAAATACGCACACAAAATGTTCGGCTTTGACCTCTCTAATGAGTTTTTGAATCGATCGGATGAACCCAAAGAGTGCGCTTGTCGATTGACCAGCCGGATTTGTCATCGGTCCAATCGCATAGTACGAGCGGAACAGAAAGTTGACAGCATCGACAATGTAAATGGATTTCACGGCGAGTGGAGCACACCTGGTTCGTAGAGATAAGCGAATTGGTCGCGGAGAGCCGGAGAGCGTTTATCTCCGTTCAAGTTCACCGTATGCTCGATTTTACCGCTGAGCAAGCTCGATTTTTGGGAGCCGAGCGTTGAAAATAGGTCGAGTTTGCGCGCTAATCTTAGGACTTGGTACGGCTCTTTCGGATCGATGTTCGCTTGGGTCATCAAAGCGAGGAGCGCAGTCTTGTAGTCCGCATCCGCTACATCGATGTAACCGAGACGCTCCGCTTCTGGCCCTGCAAAAATATTCGCGCCGTACTCTTGAACGAGCTTATCCCGATCTAAGCGTGGGTGAGCCGCTGTCACAATGTCGACAAAGCGCTGGTAAAAAAATTGCATGGTCGCAGTGATGGCGGCATCTTCACCCGGCTTCCAAGGTCTAAATGGACTCATCATGTCCTTGTTGAGCCCTTCCGTCAGCGTTTTGGACTGAATGCCGATGCGCCCCATCCCATCCGAGAAATTGAAAAAGGGTCCAAAAATCACGCCCACCGAGCCGACAATGCTCGCAGGACTTGCAAACATCTTGTCTGCGGCCGATGAAATGTACATCCCACCCGATGCGCACATGCCATCCACATACGCAAACACAGGCACTTTGTACTTCGCCTTATAGGCCAAAAGCATCCGGTAGATGTTGTCGGAGTCCGTGACGGTTCCGCCCGGTGTATTGAGATGGAGCAAAATCGCTTTGACCCGCTCATGGCCGAGGAGGCCTCGCTGTGAATCGACCAGAATGTTGCGCACGGTCTCCGTATCCAAAAACAACTCTCCAATCACACCGGTGATGTCGATCTGTAAAACCACTGGAGAATGGAGCGGCTGAAGCTCCGCCTGATCCTCGAGATCGGGCAGAATCGTCGCGGTGATGTTATCCTCAAATTCGTAAGGCGGCACAAACGCTGAGTAAACGATGCTCCCAAGAAAGAGCGCTAAGAAAAGCGCCAGCAAAGAGAAGAACACTTTGCAAAAGCTCCGAAGAGCCGAAACAAAAACCGATTCCCGCAAAAATTCCATGAGCGTCCTTGTGTGTGAAAAACATTGTTATAGCACGCGGGGTGAATTTTTTGTCGCTTTAGGAAGGTAAAACTTTCTCAATTCTCCAGCACCGGTGAATCTTCGGGTCGTGGAAGTCGATGGGCAGCGTTTTCTTGGAGATTTCCTGAAATTTACATTCCTGAAACAGGCTCTCATCCAAAGCGAACTTGCGCGAATTGGTGCTGAAGAAAATGGTTCCTCCAGGAGCTAGCAGTTTCAACGCGCGCTCGATCAAAAACACGTAGTCGACTTGGATGTCGAACATCTGGTCCATTTTCTTGGAGCGGGAGATCGTGGGTGGATCGATGACGATGAGATCGTAGCGCGCGCTCGACCGAATCTCATCATCGAGAAACTTGAGGCAATCGGCTCGGACAATGGGATGATTTTTCAACGAAATGCCGTTAGCCAAAAAATTGTCGCGCCCCCATGCGGTGTAGGTGTTCGACATGTCGACGCTCTTGGTGAACGTCGCTCCCGCGACAGCGGCGTGAACGCTAAACGAGCAGGTGTACGCAAATAAGTTCAGCAGTCGCTTTCCCCTGCTACAAGAAGCTACGAGCTTGCGCGTTTCGCGGTGATCCAGAAAGAGCCCTGTGTCCAGGTAGTCGAGCAAATTGACCTTAAATTTCACGCCGTACTCTAGGACGGTGAAGAAGTCTTTAGACGCGCTCACCTTTTCGTATTGCTCGGTTTTTTCGCGCTTGATGCGCGTGCGCCAGAAGACGACGTCTCGGGTGGCGCTGAAAATGGAGCAGATCGCCTCCATTGCCGCATCCTCTAGATCCTGAGGAGGGTCGTCGCTATCGACCGACTTCCTGAAATAATGGACGCAAAACCTCCCGTCGTAGAAGTCGATGGCGAGGGGGTACTCCTTGATGTCGCGATCGTAGATGCGGAACGCATTGGTCACTGTCCGTTTGGCCCACTTGCGGACGTGGCGGTAGTTATTGCGAATGCAATTCTTAAGAGGCGATGTCTTGTCTTCGCCATCTGCGATGGTGGGGAGCTCGACACTCATTTACGATCCTTAAGCCGATTTCGTGTCGGATCTGCGGAAGAGCTCGAGGAATGCGAGCCAACCCATCACCAAAAAAGTAGCGAAGAGATACCACGGAAACGGGACGTTCAGCACAAGGCCCATGAGAACGATGAATTGGAGCGCAGTGGTCACTTTGCCCCAGCGAATCGCGCGGAAGACGATCGTTTTCCAGCGGAAGGTGGCGAGCATCACAGAGCCGTAGAGGCATAAAAAGAAGTCGCGCGAGAGCATCGCCGCGGTCTCGAGAGATGACACTTTGCCCTCTAGAAAGAGGGTGCATAGAGCGAAATAGACGAAGAACTTGTCCATCGTTGGATCTAAAATGGCGCCGAATCGGCTGGTCGATTGATTGCGTCTGGCAACGTAGCCGTCGATGCTGTCAGTGATCATCGCAAGGACGATTGCGAGAAGGCGCAGTTGAGGGCTCGTCTGCAAAAACAGGAGCGCGAGCGGGGCGCGGACAAACGATAAGCTGTTGGAAACAGTGAGCATTAGTCGATTAATCTTTTGTGTAAGAGGCTTTCCTCTTATACCAAACTGCTCCAATTATGAATATGGCAAAGGCGCTGAAGAGAACAATGTTGAAGGTCTTGAGCGATCCGAGAAGGGATTCGTAATTTTTGGCGGTCGAGTAGGCGAGTGTGAACAGGACGGTGTTGGAGAGGATGCAGGCGATCCCATCGCTAAAAATGAATTTTCCGAAGTGCATGCGGCCGAGCCCCGCAGTGAGAAACAGACAATTGCGGACCCCAAAGGGGATGAATCTACCCACGAGCAGAGTCCAAAAGCCGTAGCGCGTGTAGTACTGAGAGATTTGGTCGATTCGCTTCCGATCAAAGGTCTTTGCAAACCACCGAATGCTCCACAGTTTCGGGCCAAATTTTCTCCCGATCCAGTAGCAAACCCAGTCGGAGAGGTAGCAGCCGAGAAAAACGCCCAAGAAGAGATGGACGGTGTGTTCTGGCACGACGGTTGCGGCCAAGACAGCGCTCAAGATGATCATGAGATCTTCGCTGATGGGAACGTTGATGCCGGCGAGCATGAGGGCGCCAAATACAAGCCAATGGGCGTATTGCGCGTGCTCGAAAATGAATTGAATAATCGAATCCATACAACCGTTTTAAATATAACTAATTTTAGATTAACTCAAGTAATTATATCGGAGTCGGCTAGATTAATCTACGATTCTTTCACGAGCACGGGCGAAGAGGAGCCTTCGGGGATTTCGAGTTTGGCATGGGATTCGACGAGGCTGTCGAACTGCTTGCCGAGCGCTAAAACGGCTAGGACCCAGATGAGAACGACGCCGAGGAAAACAACAGCAACGTAAGGGGCGCTTGCTGAGACGGTTGCAAAGAATAGCAAGAGGCCTTGGTGAATGACGGAGCCACCCGATTTGCCAAGCCTGGAACCGACGCCGTCGATGGCAGCCTTCCCCTTCAGCTTGGATTCGCTACTGAGCGGAATGAAGGCAATTTCTTTTGTGGCGTCAAAGAAGGTGTATTTCGACGCTCTGGTGAAAATATTCTGAAGAGAGCCGAGGGTCAGGCCAAGGATCATTGGAGAGAGCCCAAATACCGCGGCAAGCGAGCTGAGAGAGGTGTTTTGGAAGAGCACGAACGCAAAAAATCCAATGCCCGTCACGAGCATGATGGCAGCGGGGATCATGGCGCTCGTGGTCCATGAGAACTTGCGGATGATGTTGCCAGTGATGAAGACAGAGGCAAATGTTGAAACGATGCCGATGGCAGTCGTCACTTCTCCCATGTACGCCTGGAATTCAGTGGGGCTTTGATAGACCGCATTGATTTGATTTTTCCAGACGATTTCGACGAGGTTGATTGCCACATTGTAGGCGAGCACGATGAGCGCGATGCAGATGAGATATTTCGAGCGCGCTAAATACTCGAAGTTTTTGCGCAGCGACATCTTGATTTTTTCAGGCGCTGGCGCAAATGGTTTGGCCATTTCGGCAGGTGTAATCACGTTCTGATTGAGCCAGCGGAAGAGTGCCATGGCTCCCAGTCCTGCAGCGATGATCGTGCAGTTTAAGAGCAAAATGGATTGCTCCCACTTCGTCGAGCCATAAGGGATCATTTCGTTGAAGTGAATGTTTGAGAACCACACGGCGATTTGGCCTGCAAAAATCGACGAGACGTTGGCTCCAATCATCAAAAGGCCGTAGTAGCGCTTCGCTTCTCCTACGCTGGACACTTCATTCATAAATCCCCAGAAAAGGACCGTCATGATGGCCGAGCTCCATAGCTCGCACATCACGTAAAAAATGGTGAATGTCCAGTTCCGAAAGATCGCGATCAACCCTTTAAAGCCCGCTGGTAAAATCGCCTGGAGCTGATCGGCCAGCGCATGCGGGTGCAAGTAGTCTCTCAGTGGGTAGAGGATGAAGGTGAACACAAAGAAAAAGCTCAAGAAAATCGACATCATGATGTAAAACACTTTTTCTCTACTGAATTTGTTGGTCAGTCGTGTGAAAATAAGTGTTAGCAGAAGAGCGCTTGGTAAAATGGCCCACACTTTGATGAACGGGATGGCCTCAGCGCCAGAATTGGGAGCCGTGACGACAATGGAATCTTTGAACGTGCGCAGGAGGTTATAATTGAAGGTGATGAGGAAGAATAGCCCCATCAGTGGGAAGAATTTTGTCCATTCGGAGCGGTGGATCGGCCAAAAAAAGGTTCTCCACTTGCCAAACGTACTCAATTGCTGGCTCCTGTTTACCTTCAGAATTATAGCGACATTGGCTTAAATAACAACGGAGTAATTTTCAAGATTTTTCTGTCAGCGCGTCGACCCCAGGCAAATGACCGAATTCCAGATACTCAAGCGACGCACCGCCTCCTGTGGAAAGGTGGGTAAATTTGTCTTGAAGTCCCATTTGCTCGATGGCGGCCACGGAATCGCCGCCGCCGATGACGACATTGGCTTTCAGTTTACTAAGCGCTTCCGCAATCGCACGCGTGCCTGCAGCAAATGGAGGAAATTCGAAGACGCCGAGGGGGCCATTCCAGAAGATGGTGGCCGCTTGAGCGAGCTCTTTGGACCATGCGCGGATGGTTTCAGGTCCAATGTCCATCCCTTGCCAGCCTGCTGGAATTCCGTTCTTAGCCAGGACGGTTTGTCGATGGGCGTCTTTGGAAAATGCATCGGCGATCACTAAGTCTGTAGGTAAACGAACTTTATCCATTGGCGGCAATGCGAATTTTTCCACGGGGCTCTCGCCGATCGCGATGCCCTTTGCTTGGAAAAAAGAAGGGGCCATCCCGCCGCCTACGAAGAGCAAATCGACTCGTTTGAGCAAGCTGTTGACCACGCCGAGCTTGGTGGAGATTTTTGCGCCGCCCATGATGGCATAGAAGGGGCGCTTTGGAGCGTCGAGCAATCCCGAGAGGACGCGGAGCTCTTTTTCCAGAAGAAGGCCCATCGCCGCACAAGCTGGAAAATATGCGGCAATCAACGCCGTGGAGGCGTGGGCGCGGTGTGCAGTGCCAAACGCATCGTTCACATAGACGTCGCCGAGCTTGGCCAATTGTGAAACGAAGCCGGGCTCTTTGTCCGGGTGCTCTTCGCCGGGATGGAAGCGCAAATTCTCGAGCAGGACAACGTCTCCTGATGGCATTGTGGTTGGAGCGAATGAGACAGGCCTCTTCAAGAGCTGAGCGAGGCGCTCCGCACAAACGCGGAGCGAGTACTTGGGATTTTGTTTTCCCTCAGGGCGGCCGAGGTGACTCATCAAGACGAGCGATGCCCCATGATCCAGTGCGTAGGTGATGGATGGCAGCGATGCGCGGATTCGGGAATCATCGGCAATGGTGCCGTCTTCGTTTAAGGGGACGTTGAAGTCGACGCGCATGAGAACCCGTTTGCCCTTCAACGACAAATCTTGCAATCTCAGTTTCATAGCCCTGCGAACGGACTGCTCGCTTGCTCAAATCCGCCTCCCTTCTTGCGTTGACGGATCTCGGAGCGAATGGAGTGAAGCAGATCTTGATCGAAATCTTTTTTTTCGGCCCACAGCAAATACTCGAGGGGGATTTCCTCGAATCTGCGGCCTTTGTGCTTGCCGAGCGGCATTGCGCGGAGCTTGATCGGCTTTTCGAGTGCTTGGAGGATCTCTTTGAGTGTCTTATACCGCTTGATGAGGTGCTTGAAGACTTCGATGTTGACGAGCACATCGCTCATGGCGCGGTGAGTCCCTTGGGGCTCAAGGTTGAAATGTTCGCGGAGTTTGTCGAGCGAATTGATCGGGCTTTCTCCGTAGAGGCGCGCGAGGCGGAGCGTGTCGATGAATGGGGCGTTGTGGAGCGTTGTGGGGATTTGGCACCGTTTTGCCTCCGCACAAATCAAGGCGATGTCGAAGTTGATGCCATGGCCCACGATGACTTTGCCTTCGAGCAATTTGAGAATTGTCGGAAGCACTTCGCCGATTTTTGGTTTTCCCGCGACCATGGCGTTCGAGATTTTGTGAATGTTTTGCGAAATTTGAGGGATGTCGCGCTCTGGATTGATGAGCGATTCGTAGGATTCGAGAAGTTCAGCAAGTGTGAAGCGGGTGACAGCGATCTCGACGATCCGATCGGTCGCTGGATCTAGCCCCGTGGATTCGCAGTCGACACATACAAACACTTCTGTGTGCAAAGTCATTTTAACAGCTCGTTCAAACGGTCAATGAGGATGCGCCGATCTTGCGGGTTTGTTTTGCAAAAGGCAATCGCTTCTGGTTGTGCGCTCACAATCTGCTTGACCTCCGGCGCTTTGAGCTTATCGCGTTTTGTGAAAATGACGAGCAGCGGAATTTGCTTGGATGCGGCCCACTCTTGCATGGCTCGATCTTGTGGGCCAAATCCTCGTCGAATGTCGACGAGAAGGAGCAACGCACGGAGGGTCGTGCGCGTGTTGAGGTATTCGTCGATGGACCAGCTCCACCGCTCGATCTCTTCTGCAGGTGCTTTCGAAAAGCCGTAACCGGGAAGATCGGCGAGGAGCAGCAGTTCATCGATGAGGAAGAAATTGATGCGCTGGGTCTTGCCTGGAGTGCTGGAGGTTTTTGCAATGCGCGCTCCCAGCAGTGCATTGAGAAGACTCGATTTGCCCACATTCGATCGCCCTACGAGCGCAATTTCGGGAAGAGGGCCGCTCCGGCTCCCTTTTAGGTGAGGAAACTCTGAGCCGTCGAGCGCTGAGGTGATGAAGCGGACATGGGCAAATTTCAGCATCGCGAGACTTCAATGGTGCGTGAGTTTGTCGCATGCGCCAGGCGCACGCGCCAGCAATTCGCTGGAAGGAGCGGCTCAATTCGCTCTGGCCATTCAATGAGTGTCATTGCGTTTGTGTGGAGAAATTCTTCGAAGCCGAGTGCGAGAAAATCGCCTACACCGTTCAAGCGGTACAAATCGAAATGGTGAACCACGATGGGTCCCTCATAGATGTGGAGGTATGTGAATGTAGGGCTTTGCGCCATGTCCTGAATCCCCAATCCTTCGAGTACTCCCTGCACAAGCGTCGTCTTGCCAGCGCCGAGCTCGCCATACAGAGCGACGATATCACCCGCTTGAAGACGCGCCGCGAATTGTCGGCCCCACTGAAGTGTGTCTTCTCGGGTTGCTACTCGGCCTCGGTCCATTTTTCCAGGTAAGGCTCGAACTCTTCGTGATGCGAGAGCGCTTCGACGAAGGCGGCGATTCGGTCTTCGGTTAAATGGTGTTGGATGAACGCGAGAAAGTGCGCTTCGATTTGATAGCGATTCTGGTTTTGCACTTCGAAGAGCGTCAGGGATTTTACATGGTTTTTCTGGAAGTCGTCGATGACCGCTTGCTTGCTGTTGAAAAGTTTTCCAGTGATGGCAGAAGAATAGACCACTTTTTTCATCGAAGCTTTTCGCTCGGAGACATAGTTCTTGATTACGTCGGGATCTTCAGAGACGAAAAACCGTTTGACGGGCAAACCGCCGATGCGCTCTTTATTCTCGGGGCATTTTGCAACCCAGTCGTAAATTGCGTCTTGAGGGTTGGGATGCGTATTGTCGCCAAACACCTTCCCTGTGAAGGGGCAAATATAAATTTTCTTGGTCAGTTCGTTCACGCTTTCTTGGCCAAACTGGATCGTGATCTCCGTCTCTCTCCATAGTTTGTTTTGCGATTCGAGGTATGCGATGAGCTCTTTGAGGCTTTGATAAATTGTTTTTTCCCGTGGGAAAAGAACAGGCTTTAGTTTGTGTTTTTCCTCGATGAAGGCGAGGTAAATTGTTACTAGGTCGACGCCTTTGTTTTTCTTTAAAAAATCCAAAAGTTCGCTTTTTTGCTCATTCGTAATTGTGAGCGCAGTTGCCATAAAAACCTCAAATGTGAAGCTTAAGCATGCTAGCTCAAATGTGGATTATCTAGCAATCGTTTGTTCTTGATCCGGTAAACGAGAATCTGTTATCGTGGCCCGAGAAATTTTTGAGATGTAGGGGTTTTTTGATGAACGCACAGCTCGTAGAAACTAAAGTCCTTAAAAAGCTCCGACTCGAAGAATTGCAGATCGACGGTTACGAGCGCGTGATCCACGCGACCGAAAGCCAAGCAGGCCTCTCTGCAATCATCGCCATCCACGATCTCACTCTTGGACCTGCACTCGGCGGTATCCGCATTCAACCGTACGCGACGTTTCAAGACGCATTGAACGATGTCCTTCGCCTCTCCAAAGGCATGACCTACAAGTCCGCGATTGCAGAAGTGGGATTTGGCGGGGGCAAAAGTGTCATCATCGCCGATCCTAAAAAAGCGAAAACGCCGGAGCTTCTCATGGCGTTTGGCAATGCCGTCGAAGCGCTTCGCGGCCAATACATTTGCGCAGAAGATGTCGGTTGTACCGTGCACGATGTGGCGCTCGTTCGTCGCTCTACACAGTATGTCGTCGGATTGCCCCATGCCAAGAGCAGCGGAGATCCAGGCCCTTTCACGGCGTGGGGGACGTTTCGCGGCATTCAAGCGACAGCGCACAAACTATTTGGCACCGATTCGTTGGAAGGAAGAACAATTGCAGTGCAGGGGCTGGGCAACGTAGGGGCGAGCTTGATCGAATATTTATTCTGGGCGGGAGCAGAGCTCATCCTTTCCGACATCGATGTGGATAAACTGCAGGCGGCGTGCGCTAAATTCGGAGCGCGTGCCGTCTTGCCCTCCCAGATTTTAAGTGTTCCTTGCGACATTTTAGCGCCCTGCGCGCTCGGGGCGATCATCAACGATCAGACCCTCCCGAAATTTCAATGCAAAGCCATCGCAGGAAGCGCGAATAATCAATTGCTTCGCGATGAGCATGCAACCAAGTTAAAGGCGCGCGGCATTCTCTACGCTCCCGATTTCGTGATCAATGCGGGAGGCCTTTTGAACGTATCGGCCGAGCTTGCTGAAACGGGCTACCATCCGGCGAGCCCTCGTGCACAGGTGCACCGCATTTACGACGCGCTCAGCGCGATCTACACGATTGCAGAGCGCGGCGGAGAGTCGACGCATCAGGCAGCCATTGCACTTGCCGACTATCGCCTAAAATACCAGATCGGCAAGCGGTTTACTCCCCCAACATTTCATCACACTGTTTAACTTGTGGAAACACTCCTCGCCTACGTCCATCGAGCGCTGAGCGAGGCGATGGCGCGCGCCTTTGGAGAAGAAGCAGGCAATGCAGATGTCGCTGCGTGCGCGCAAGAAAGTTTTGGCCACTACCAGTGCAACAGTCCACTGCGACTTGGGAAAGCGATGAAGCGCCCCCCGCGCGAGATGGCAGAAACGCTAATTGAACAGCTCGATCCCACGTTCAAAAACAGTTGCTCCAAGATCGAGATCGCAGGTCCCGGTTTCATCAATTTCACGCTGACGCCAGCGCTTCTTGCAGAGCAGCTTCATCGGATGCTGCACGATCCAAAATTGGGCGTCCCTCGGATGGAGCGCAAAAAAGTCATCGTCGAGTTTTCTTCGCCCAACATCGCAAAAGAGCTCCATGTGGGACACCTACGCTCCACGATCATCGGCGATAGCCTCGCGCGTCTCTTTGAATTCTTAGGCCATGACGTCCTTCGGCTCAATCACCTGGGCGATTGGGGAACGCAGTTCGGGATGTTGATTGCGCACATGCAAACGGAAGCGCCGCAAGTTTTAAGTGGAGCGAAGCCCGCTGATTTACAAACGCTACTCGCATTGTACCGAGCGTCTAAGCACCGTTTTGATCTCGACGCCTCCTTCAAAAAACAAGCGCAGCTCGAGGTCGTCAAGCTCCAGTCGGGCGATCCCACTTCCATGCGCGCGTGGAAGTTAATCTGCGAGATTTCGCGGGGCGGCTTTCAAGAGATCTACGATCTCTTAGGGACGCATCTCGTTGAGCGAGGTGAGTCGTTCTACAATCCGTTCTTAGGCGAGGTGGTCGCCGAATTGGAGCATAAAGGCCTCGTGACTCTTTCCGAGGGGGCGAAGTGCATTTTTCTGGACGGCTTTAAAAATCGCGAGGGAGAACCTCTTCCTCTCATGATTCAAAAGTCCGATGGCGGCTACAACTACGACACAACCGACATGGCAGCACTCCGCTATCGGGTGGCAGTCGATCGCGCAGATCGGATCATCTATGTCACCGACAATGGACAGAGCCTCCATTTCCAGATGATTTTTGCTGCGGCAAGGAAAGCCGGTTGGCTAAAACCGGGTACGCACCTAGATCACGTCGGCTTTGGCTTGGTACTGGGTCTCGATGGAAAGAAATTCAAAACCCGTTCCGGCGATACCGAAAAGCTCATCGATCTTTTGACCGAAGCAATCGATTATGCTCGACGCTTAATCCTCGAGCGCTCGCCAGACATTGTCGGCGAGGATCTCGCCCGTTTATCAAAGGTGCTTGGGATCGGTGCTGTGAAGTACGCCGATCTCGCATCGCACCGGACCAAAGACTACACGTTTAGCTACGAGCGGATGCTCCGCTTCGAGGGCAACACAGCCGTATTTTTGCTCTACGCCTATGTGCGCATTTTCGGCATCAAGCGCAAAATCGGTGTGGGATTACACGAGGTCATGGAGAAGAGTGTCATGGCCTTGAAAGACCCAACGGAGATTTCCCTTGGGCTACACGTACGCAAATTTGGCGAGCTCCTCGAGAGTGTAGCGCGCGACTTACTTCCGAATCGGTTGGCAGAATACCTCTACGAGCTAGCCGAGAAATTCAACGCGTTTTTCCGAGACTGCCGCGTGGAGGGAAGTCCAGAGCAGGGAAGTCGATTGCTCCTTTGCGAATTGACCGCAAAAGTCTTGAAACAGGGGCTCGAGATCTTAGGGCTTGAGACTGTAGAACGGATGTAGGGATGTAACTATTCATGTGTGTGGCTCTGAGCGCAAGTTTTTGAACCACAGAGTTCACAGAGCACACAGAGGCCGCGAAGCGCGGCGAAAAACACGCATTTCCTTGAGATTACCATTTCACGAAGACGAGGGTCATGTCGTCGTGTTGCTGGGCGCCTTGGCTAAACGTTTGGGCGCCTTGAATCAAATGACGTGTGGCATCGGCGCTGGAATCCGGGGTGTTTAAGTACGCAGCTTTTAGCCGCTCTAAGCCATACAGTTTGCCTTGCATATTGTGGGCTTCTGTAATTCCATCTGAGTAGAGCAGAAGCTCATCTCCCGCTTTCAATTCAACAGAGTGGCTCTTCAATCCTTTCAGTGGCATGACTCCAAGTGCTGGATTGCCTCCAGCAAGCTCTCGGAGCGTTCTGTCTCGCTTCAAGAGTGCAGGCGGATGGCCGAGATTGATGTAGCGCAGCGTGTTTTTCTCGATCATGCCGAGCCACAGCGTGGCAAACAGGCCGCTTTCTTTGACGTCGAGAAGGAACAGATCGTTGACTTTTTCGACGAGCGCTCCTAGGTCGGTGGTTGTCGCCGCGAGCGCGCGGAGCGAGCTTCTCAAGCCCAGTGAAAAAAGACACGCGGAGACCCCTTTGCCAGCAACATCGCCAAGTGCGATGAGCAGCCGAGATTCTTCCAGAAGAAAAGCGTCGCAAAAATCGCCGCCAACCTCCGTTGCGGGAAGATATCCGGTGGCAACTTCATGCCCTTCGGACAGTGCGATGGCGTCGGGAAGTAAGCTTTTCTGGATGTCGTGGCCGAGGCGAAGCTCAGAGCTGAGTCGCTCGCGTTGAATCTTTTCGCTCTCGGCGATTTGCTGTTGGGTCAGAAGGGCGTCCATCGTCTCGTTGAACAATTGGCCGATCCCGTTGATCTCGAAGCCAAACGCCCTCTGTTCAAATCTGCTGTGAATGGCGCCGTCTGCGACGCGGATCATGGTTTGGCAAAGCGCCCTCAACGGTTTTGCGAGTTTGCGGGTGAGCCAGTAAACGAGCCCTCCGCCTATGATGCCGATCAGCACGATGAACGAACCGACGCGCAGCAAGATGAGCGATTGTTGCAACTCCCGAATGCGCGAGCGCGAGGTGCCCAGCGTGAGAACAAGATCTGTGCCCGCCACCGGAAAGCTCTCCACCCACTCATCGGCATGAGGAGCGTGGGGTGCAAATGCGACGTCGATGGGAAATGGCGCGTTTTCGAGGACGAGAAGTTTCTCAAGTGGGTGCGCGATCGCGTAGGCCGTCGAAGCGTCCGCCTTGATGCCGACGAGCAGCGCACTTTGTCGATCGTTGAGGACAGCAAACGGCTCTGAAACGCCCTGCGGCAGTGGAACCTTTTGGACTTGGAACTTTTTGGCAAGCGCCGGTGTCTCGACGCTGAGCAGCCCCCACTCCATCTGGATGAGCCGTTCGAGATCAGCAGCCTTTTGCACGCCAAACGCCTTCAAAAAATCGACGACCTCGCGCTCCTCGATCTGGATCTCGCGCCAGTAGAGAAAAAAACTATTGATGAAGAGCGGCGCAATCAAGAGCGTCAGGCAGACGAGGATGACCCTACGGGCCAGACTCCCCGCAAAGCTTTGCTTTGTTATTTTGTGGGTCTCATTCATACTATAAGGCTCATGGTACCAAAACAAATTTTGAGTGTACAACATCCTTTCGTCAAGCGATGCGTCGAGCTCCGCCTTGAGCGGAGCGCGCGCGAAGAGCAGCGGTGCGTCCTTCTCGTGGGCGAGAAGATGGTGCGCGAGATTGCAGAGCGTCTTGAACTTCAAGTGCTCATCACAACGGCTGCGGTGCCAGATCTCCCTCGAGCTCAAGAGCATTACGTCGTGAGTGAAGAAGTTCTCAAGAAAATCGCTGGAGTTCCGGCGCCCGATGGGTTTGCGGCGTTAGCGCCGCTGCCCGCAGCGCGCCCCTTAGAGCGGGTGGATCGCCTCCTCATTCTCGACCGGATTGCAGATCCCGGCAATCTCGGGACGCTGCTCCGCACCGCCCTTGCGCTGGGTTGGAACAGCGTGGCGCTCACGCCGGGATCCGTCGATCCATTCAACGACAAAGCGCTTCGCGCCTCGAAGGGAGCGCCGTTTTTCTTAGGAGTGACAATAGCGACTCCTGACGAAATCACCGCGTTTGCGACTGCTGAGGCGCTCCAGGTCGTAGTGGCCGATCTAGAGGGAGAGCCGATTGGGAAACGCCCCTTCGCGCCTCCGCTAGCGCTTGTTTTAAGCAACGAAAGCGAGGGAGTTTTGCCATGGGCCCGCACGCTTGGGGAACCCGTGCGCATTCCGATGCGCTTTGGCGTCGAGTCGCTCAATGTGGCCGCCTCAGGCGCGATCCTCTTGCATGCGCTGGGTCCAGCATGAAGCGAGAGTTCTTTGAGCACGAAGAAGACTTTCATTCCCAAAATCGAAAGCAATTTCGCAAACAGCGCCGCCATCTCACCGAGACCGATCGCTCCCAATTCAAGAAGACAGACGCGCTTAAACCAATCTCTGGCGCTCCCTTCGACGCTCTGCCGCGCGGACGCGTAGTCTCCATCTCAGGCGAAGGATTTTGGGTAGAGCTCGAAGGGGCCGCATTTCTTTGCTCGCTCAAAGGGGCGCTGAAAAAAGAAAGCGTGCTCGTCAAAAACCTAGTCACCGTGGGCGATTTCGTCCGCCTTGAAGAAAACTGCATCGCCCACATCGAAGCGCGGAGCTCGACACTTGCCCGCACCGAGATCCGAGGGCAAAAAGAGCAACTCATCGCCGCCAACGTGGACCAAGTGCTCATCGTCGTTTCGCTCGTGCAGCCGCCGCTCAAGCCCGCCCTCATCGACCGTTATTTAATCGCCGCACGCAAAGGGCGCAATGCTGCAATCATCGTCGTGAATAAATTCGACCTATTGAAGGCCAGCTCTGATGAAGAAGAGCGCTACCGAGAATTCATCGCGGCCTATGAGCCTCTTGGCGTCCCCCTACTGACTGTGAGCACGCGCACCGGCACTGGCATCGATTCACTCCGCGCGCTCATGCAAGGCAAAACTTCCGTTCTCGCCGGTCAATCGGGCGTCGGCAAATCGTCTTTGCTCAATGCAACCTTTGGCCTCGTTCTCAAAACCGGCGAGCTTGCCAAAGAAACTTCCAAAGGCACCCACACCACGACAAGCGCGTCGTTACTCGCACTTCCTGGAGGCGGCTATTGCGTCGACACTCCCGGCATCCGCAGCTTCGGCGTCTGGCAACTCAAACGAGACGACGTGATGGAGCAATTTCACGACTTGGAGAAAAGAGGTGGAGGTTGCCGCTTTCAGAACTGCGCGCACACCCAAGAGCCCGGATGCGGGGTGCTCCGCGCGCTGAAAGAGGGGGAGGTGCCATTGCTCCGCTACGAGTCGTATTTAGCGCTGCTAGGGGAGGCGGTTGGTGGGATGGACAATCGGATGAGGCGTAAGGGTTCGTCTTAAGCTGCGAAGTCAACGAGCTCTTCTTGAGGATTTTGGGTTTTCATAGGCGTTGATTTCCTAGGGCTGTGCTCTGTTTAATTGCGCTTTCATTGAAAACTAACAATCTAATAGAAAGCGACTTATAGACTTGTATTGCGCTGCTATTGCGCCATTTACCCTATTTTGGCGCAATCGAAAACGGGTACCAAAGAGTGCTGCGAGTGGTTCCTTGTCCTTCCGAGCGGAACCTAGCTACAAAACTCGCGGGAATTCAGGTATGAAGGGAAGCGCTCCATAGCGCCCTTGAAGGTATCCTTTTCCGAGGGCTTCTCCCTTGCGCGGCTTAAAATCTAAAAGCGAATAAAGGCGTGAGCCTTGACGCTCATCTTTTTGGATGAACCAGACTTGGTCCCGTCTGAATAAATCAGTGTCTAACAAAGAGGTGTCGTGAGTAGTGAAAATCAGCTGAGCGTTTTTTTGATTGATCTTGGGATTGTGAAACAATTCGATCAAATACCGCACAAGATTGGGGTGAAGATGAAGATCCAATTCGTCTACACAAAGAACTAAGCCTTCGTGCAGCGCTTTAAGCCAACCGCCTGCTTGCAGAAATAGCCTTTGCGTGCCATCGGATTCGTCTTGAAAGAGATCGAAAAACACTTTGCGGTTAGAATTTAGCAATTTGTGCTGGGTTTTGATGCTCGTCTTCTTCAGCGGAGGCGCGTCCTCTTCAATCAGTTGGAAGTCTTCAATGCCGATATCTGCGCATTCCATGAATTTGCGGATCCAAGGCAGAGTATTCGGATCTTTCAAAAACTGAAACGAAGTTTCTTGGATTGCATCACTTTTCAGTAAAATGACGAGCTCATCTTTAAACCACAGAAAAATTGGCTTTAGCTGTTCGCTATTGAATTGAACGGCGGTTGAGAGATAGAGCGCGTTGGCTCGGGTCATTTGCTCCCACGCCTTGTGCTCTCCTTTAAAACTAGCTCCATAGCGGCAGTCATACGTTTTGCGCGCTGGGTTCCATTTTCTTGTAAACCACGTTTGTCGATAATTCTTAGGAAAGGCGTACAGCTCTTCTCTCACCACTCGATCTTCGTTGAGTGCGATCTGATAATTAAAACGGACATTCATGCAAACGAAGTCAACGGAAAACTCGCTCGCCTCTGATTCCAATTCGGTATTCAGTCGAAAGGGCTGAAGAGGAATTTTTTGTTTTTCTTGGAACGCAGAGGACGAGAGAAGGACGAATTGTTGGAGAAAAGAGAAGGCTCTGATTAAGTTGCTTTTCCCACCTGCGTTCGGGCCGTAAATCACAGCCGAACGCACCAGCCGAACGCTTCGAGAAAGCGCAAAGGTGTTGGACTCGAGGAGCTCTGAGCCTTTTCCTGCAGAGAGGCTCAAGGTTTGTTCATCCTCAAATGAACGAAAGTTTTTCACGGAAAATTGCAATAACAAGGCGTTCTTCCTCTTAGTTAACTCAATCTACCATCATTTTCGCATATTTTCTGCAAAAATGATACAGATTTTGTTTCTGTGCGTTGGTGTTTTGTCGAATAAGTTGTTAATTTGCTTAGTAAGAGTCACTTGCTAAATAAAATCAGGTGTGCCGTCACCAATTTTCTGAATACAAGTTTGCGCTCAAGTTTTCTGCTCTGAGCAAACTCCCAATCGCTCGCGTAGACGTCGGGGAGTGATTCGCTCAGAGCAGAAAGCTTGAGCGCAAATTTATGTTCAGAAAATTGGTGGTGGTACACATGTTTCTGTATATTTCTAAC
>CAYGHT010000015.1:10534-18165 GCA_964349755.1 uncultured bacterium | reverse complement strand
CCGCGTACCTCGCTTCGCGCATTTCGGCCTTTTACGAGCGGGCGGGGGTTCTGCAGCTAAACAATGAGAAAATGGGTTCGCTCACAATCGGGGGGAGCGTTTCTCCTGCGGGCGGAAATTTTGAGGAGCCAGTCACGCAAGCCTCGCTTGCCATTGTCGGCGCGTTCCACGGCCTTTCTCGCGACCGTTCCGATGCGCGGCGCTATCCGGCAATTGACCCTCTGATTTCGTGGACAAAATACCTCAATGAAGTGGGCTCTGAGCTCGAGGGTTCGTATCAAGGATGGGGCGCGCAAGTTCGCGAGATTGCTGAAATTTTGCGCAAAAGCGATGAGATCGGCAAGCGGGTGGAGGTCGTCGGTGAAGCGGGCGTCGCGATGGACGACATGCTGATGTATCTCAAGGGCGAGCTCTATGAATTTTGTTACTTGCAGCAAAATGCGTTCGATAAAGAAGACGCCTATTGTCCTCTGGAGCGGCAAATCGAGATGTTTGCATTGATCCGCAAGATCTTTAGTACCCGATTTGCCTTTGATGCCCAAGACGCCGCGCGAAGCTTCTTTTTAAGTTTGCAAAACGAATTGAAGAATATCAATTTCTTGCCCTTCCGCTCTGAACGGTACAATCAGGCCATTGCTGCGGTCGAAAAAAAGGTGACTCATGCGTAAAGTGTACGATCGAATCCTTGATTTACGAGGCAATCTCATCACGGTGGCAGCGCAAGGGGTCTCGTTGGGAGAGGTGGCTTTAATCACCAAGAAAAATGGGACCTCTACCTATGCGTCCGTGCTCCGATTTGAGGACGATCTCGTCACGCTTCAGGTATTTCAAAGCTCGCGGGGGATCTCCACGGGCGATCAGGTGACGTTCTTGAATCGAAGGATCTCAGCATCGTTTAGCGATTCTTTGCTCGGACGTCGTCTCAATGGCGCAGGGTTTCCCATCGACGGTGGACCTGAAATTTTAGGCGAAGAGACGGCGATTGGCAAACCTTCCTTCAACCCGGTGCGCCGCATCATTCCGCGCGAGCAGGTGCGGACCAACATTCCGATGATCGATGTGTTCAATTGCTTGGTCAAATCGCAGAAAATTCCGATTTTTTCTGTGGCGGGAGAGCCCTACAACCCACTGCTCATGCGGATTGCAAACCAGACCGATGCGGAGGTGGTGATCATCGCGGGGATGGGACTTCGCTTCGACGATTATCAGGCTTTCATCGACAACGCCGAGAAAGCGGGTTCGATCGAAAAGACGGTGATGTTCATCCACAAGGCGACCGATCCTCCCGTGGAGTGTCTTCTCGTTCCCGACATGGCGCTCGCGGTGGCTGAGAAATTTGCCTTTGAGGGCAAAGACGTCCTTGTGCTGCTGACGGACATGACGGCCTTTGCCGATGCGATCAAAGAAATCGCCATCACGATGGACCAGATTCCTTCGAACCGCGGCTATCCGGGCTCTCTTTATTCCGATTTGGCGTCCCGCTACGAAAAGGCGGTCGACATCGATGGAAGCGGTTCGATCACGATCATCTCGGTCACGACGATGCCCGGCGGCGATGTCACCCATCCGATTCCCGACAATACAGGATACATCACAGAGGGGCAGTATTATCTGCACAACGGTTCGATCGACCCGTTTGGCTCGCTCTCTCGTCTGAAACAGCAGGTCATCGGGAAGGTCACGCGCGAAGATCACGGCGATATCGCCAACGCCATGATTCGCCTTTACGCCGACTCCAAAAAAGCGCGCGAGCGGCAAGGAATGGGCTTTAAGCTTTCCCGTTGGGATGAAAAGCTCTTGCGCTATTCCCACCTCTTTGAAGAGCGAATGATGAGCTTGCAGGTGAACATGCCTCTTGAAGAGGCGCTCGATCTCGGCTGGCACACCCTCGCTGAGTGTTTCGAGCTCGAAGAGCTCGGAATCAAGAAAGCGATCACAGACAAGTATTGGCCAAAAGAGCGCGAGGCTTAAACCCCGCGCCCGTGCCTGTGCCCGAAGGCGTGGTAGATCATTCGGGCACGGGCAAATTATATGAAAAGACCCTGGAGGTTTAGCGCCCTGTGTACTTCCTATGTCTTTTAGGGCTGCGGGCTTTATGCAAGCACCCATTCCGCTGGAACAACGTCCTCCAGGACTGGTTTCTCGGGAGCCTCCTTTCTTTTGTGGTCTGGCCTCTTGGGTGGCTCGTTCTCATTTTGGCGGCGCTCGACTCGATTCTTTGGCGCAACACCCGCTGTCGGCTTGCACTCGGAGATTTCGCCCATTTTTTTCACGCCAGAAGCTTCACGAGCTCGCTCTCTGAAATCTCCTGGCTGCCAGAAGTGGCTTTGCTGAGCTCCGTTGCGCTGCTCGCGCAAGGGTTGCCGCACACGCTGGATACCTGGGGGATCCTCGGCTTTCTCGGCTTCACCCAGCGAACTGAATCTCCCAATGCGCTTTTCTCACTGACCCAAGAGGGGTGGACTTATTTCAGGCGTCCGCGTTTGCACGCACCTCTGCAGTGGGAGCCACAAGGCGAGAAGTTCAAGCGGATTGACCCACAGTACCCGCTGCTTCGCAAGACGCTTTCCTTCGAGGGGCCCAAGACCTTTGAGCTTGCCATCGCCCCAAACGAAAAGCCTCACGTGATTTGCGTGTTTCTCGAGTCGTTTCGGGCAAAGGATATCGGCGCTTTGGGTGGGGGATCCAACTCCCCTTGCTTCGATCGGCTGGCAAAAGAGGGAATTCTCTTTAGCCAATTTCATTCGCAAGCGACGCGCACTTCTCATGGTTCCATCGCTGCGCTGTATGGGATTCCGCCGGCTTTTGTCTCTTCGTATCTTCGCTATTATCTGGATATCCCGCTGCTTGGATTGCCTCATATTTTTGAGCGCGAAGGGTACACGTCGTGTTTTATCCAGGGCGGACCGCTTACGTTTTTGAATACGCATGAGTTCTTTCAGACGCATGGCTTTTCTACCCTTTTTGGCAAGAGTGCGATTCAAAAGCGCTTTCCTGAAATGCCTTCGATGAGTTGGGGCGCTGTCGATGAGGCGACGTTTCGGTTTGCGGCAGAGTGGTTGGCCTCTTGCGAAAAGCCTGCGTTTTTATCTCTGTTCACAATCAGCAATCACCATCCGTGGCGTCTTCCATGGAGTCACGAGTCGAATTTTCAGCACACGTTTGCCTACACCGATGCCTGTTTAGGGCAATTTGTCGAGCAATTGGAGGCGAGCGGGGTGCTCGATCGTTCGATTCTCTTGATTTTGTCCGATCACGGCTATGGACAGGGAGAGCGCGATTCATTTTTGACCATGAACCGGCACTTGTACCAGGAAAATATCCACATTCCTTTGTTGATTTATGCGAAAAACCGGATTGCGGAACCGAAAGTCATCGATGAACCCGCAAGTCAAATCGATCTGTTGCCCACGGTGCTCGATTTGATGAAGATTCAGGGCGTGCATCACAGCATGGGTCGAAGTCTTCAGCGAGCGGGCAGCGCGCCCATCTTCCTGTCGTATTCCAGTGCAAGCCCTCAGTTGACCCTTCAGGCGCTTCGCAAGGGGCGTTGGAAGTACATCCTGCAGCCGGAAACGGGTCGAGAGGAACTCTATGATTTGGAGCGCGATCCTCAAGAGGCTGTATCCCTTGCTACGGCCGAAAATACGATTTCTTGGAAGAAAGAGCTTCTTGGGTTTAGCAATCAACTCGATGCGCTCTATCAGCAAAAGCGGTTTTGCCCGAAAGAGGAGATTGAAACGCCCCATTTTCATTTCACCTGGGAAAACAGGCTGGATATCGAGGACAAGGACTTGGATGCGTGGTGCTCCCAGAACTCCACTTTAAGCTCCTTGGAGTTGAAAGAGTGTTTCTTGCTCACCGATGCTGCCGTCCGCTCTGCACTCGCTCAGCTTCCCAATCTCGAAACACTCAAACTCGAGGGGCTCGATGAAGTGATGGGGGATTTCCAGCTGGCGCCTCCGGGGCTGGCCTCGCTGACTCTTTTGGAGAGCACAGGGCTTAGCGGCACACGCATCGCCCCTTGGATCGCTTCACTCTCAGGGTTATGCCATCTTAAATTGGACGTATCGAACTTTAGCCGAGCCGATTATGCGGCTCTTCAGCGCACCAAAAGCTCTTGGCAGCATTTGGAGCTAAGAGGAGCGGGGCTACTAGACGATGAGTGTCTGTCTGAGCTCATCGCCAACCAAATCAATTTGAAGCACTTGCATCTTGAAGGGGCCGCAGTGAAGTCGCTCGGCGTTCTCCAAGCGATGTCGGTTCAGTTTCTGTTGCTGGAGCGGTGCCCTGATCTGACCGATGAGACCCTGCGCGCTCTATTGAGCTTGCCTCTTCGCGTTCTTTGTGTTCGCCATTGTCCCAACGTCAAGGGCGCTGTTTTCAAGGAAATGAACCCTCAAGTCCTTGTCGAATGGAGATGAGAAAAAAGAAGCGGGCAGGGGCACGCACACGGGCACGGGCACGAACCTTTAAACCCTTCGTGCCCGTGTGCGTGCCCCTGCCCGTCTTTACCTTGTCGAATGGCTATGAGTTCGATATACTCCAGATATGGCGATTGTCAAACTGACGAAAAACGAACTTCGTTCGCAGCAGACGCGCCTTGCGCTGTTTGAGCGCTACCTTCCGACGTTGCAGCTCAAGAAAGCCATGCTGCAGTTTGAAGTGCAACAGGCCGTGGCTGAAATTGCGATGCTGAAGGAACTCTTTGAGCGCGCTCGAGAAACCGTGGAGCGTTTTGCTCCCCTTCTACTCGATAAAGCGGCGGTTGATCCAGTGTATTACGCAGAGATCGTTCATGTGAAAAAGCGCTATGAAAATGTGACGGGCGTCGAAATTCCGATCTTCGAAGAGATTCTTTTCAACAAAGACGATTATCGCCTGCTCGATACTCCGCTTTGGCTGGATAAAGCAGTGGAATTTCTTCGGGAATTTGTCGTGGCGCGCGAGAAGATCAACATTGCCGAGGAGAAAAAACGGGCGCTTGAAAAAGAGCTTCGCGAAGTGTCCATTCGGGTGAATTTGTTTGAGAAGATTCTCATTCCACGCGCGGAGGCCAACATCAAAAAAATTAAGATTTTCTTGAGCGATCAGCAGCTGGGAGCTGTGGCACAAGCCAAGGTCGCAAAGCAGAAGATTAAGGCGGCCGCCAATGATCGTTGAACTTCACAAAGTGCTTGTCTACGGACTTAAAAAAGAAATGGATCGGTTCTTTGAGCTGGCACAACGGGCGGGATTTCTCGAGTTTCTAGGAGCTTCCCATCGCAAAGCGCTGGAACTTCCCGAAGAGGCCAAGACGCTCTTGAAGGCGATTCGGATCGCCAAACAACACGAAATTCATCCTTCTGCAGCGCCGCAGCACATTTCTGATCCGGTCGAGCTCGCCTTGGCGCTCGTTCAATTTCACGCGCGCCAAGAGGCTCTTCTCGAAGAGCAGCGTTTGTCACTTGCCGAGCTTGCGCGCATTTCGCCCTTCGGCAGGTTTTCAAAAGACGACATTCGCGTCATCGAAGAAGAGGCCAAGCGGGTCCTCCAGTTTTTCTGCATGAAAAGCCATTTGGCGCGCGCCCTCCCGCTCCTGCCGGAAATGGTGTTTGTCGGAACGGAATACGATCTCGACTACTTTGTCGCCATCAACAAAGAGCGGACCCAGTATCCCAAAATGATCGAACTTTTGATTGAGCGGCCCGCGGGAGAAGTCGATGCTCGGCTCTCTCAAATTGGCGAGGAATTAGGAAAACTGGAGAGCGAGATTCGCCATTTTTCCAATGCATTGCCTCAGCTGCAAAACGGGCTGATCGATGTTCTGAATCGATTTCATCTGGAACTGGCAAAGCACGACGCGCTCAACCAGCTAGACCAATCGCTTTTTGCCATCGAGGCGTGGATCCCGAAAACGCGCCTCAAAGCGCTCACCGGGTTACTCAGCGGCCTTGATGTCTTGTTTGAGGAGATCGATGTGGAGGTGAGCGATCGGGTGCCCACTTGTATGGAGAATAAAGGCCTTGCACGAGTTGGGGAAGACGTTGTTCATGTGTACGACACACCAGCGCCCACGGACAAAGACCCATCGACCTGGGTCCTCGTCTTTTTCTCGCTCTTTTTTGCGATGATCGTTTCCGATGCGGGATATGGCCTCCTCTATTTGGCCCTTGGGATTTATCTCAAATGGAAATTTCCGACACTCTCTGCTCTGGGGCGTCGATTCATCAAGCTGACGCTCATTTTGGCAAGCAGTTGCATTCTTTGGGGAGTTTTTACCGCCTCGTTTTTCGGCATCGAAATCGGCCCCAACAATCCCTTTCGCAGGGTCTCGGCGCTTCATGCCCTTGCCTCTTTAAAAGCGGAGTATCACGTCGAGCAAAAAGACGATGTGTACGAGCAATATGTATTGCAATTTCCATCGGTTGCTGACGCCAAGGACGGTCACGAGTTTCTCTTGAACGCAGTGACAATCCGCGATGGAAAACAGCACTTCAAAGCGCTTCTGACCTTTTACGACAACATCCTCATGGAGCTTTCCTTGCTCGTGGGCGTAATCCACTTGTCGCTCTCTCTTCTTCGCTATGCTCGACGCAACTGGGCTGCCGTCGGCTGGGTTGTGTTCATGGTGGGAGGCGTTCTCTATTTCCCGAAAGTTCTCAATGCGACCTCAATGCTCAATTTCACCGGCCTCATCTCAAAGCCCATGGCCTATGCCTATGGTCAGCAACTCGTCTATGGCGGCATCGGCCTTGCGTTTGTCCTCGCATTGTTTCAGAAAAAATGGATGGCTTTTCACGAACTCACAAACGTCATCCAGGTTTTTGCAGACGTCCTTTCGTACATCCGTCTGTATGCGCTTGCGCTCGCTGGCACGATGGTGGCCTCGACGTTCAATGAAATGGGATTGAACGCAGGTCCGATCGGAGGAACCTTAATCATTTTAGCCGGACACATCAACAACATCGGCCTTTCGGTCATGAGCGGTGTGATTCACGGCCTTCGTTTAAATTTTCTCGAATGGTACCATTACAGCTTTGACGGAGGCGGTCGTTTATTCAGCCCGCTCCGCTTGAAGCCAAGACGCTAATTGGAGTTGGACACATGGATATGAATATGGTTGGCCCCGGCATTGTTTTAGGGCTCGGTTGTTTGGGAAGTTCGATCGGATGCGGCATTGCGGGGATGGCATCTCACGCGGTCATGACGCGCGTGGAAGAAGGGCACGGCAAGTTCATCGCCCTCTCTGCGGTTCCTTCATCGCAGTCGATCTACGCCTTCATTTTGATGATCTTGATGCGCGATTCGATCCGCGCAGGGACCCTTTCTGCAGCAAGTGGCATCGGCATCGCCCTTTTTGTCGGCCTTGCTATCATGACCTCGTCGATCTACCAAGGCAAGTGCGCCGCCACCGCCATTCAGGCAAGTGCCAAGCAACCCGGCATCTTCGGTAAAGCGTTTGCCGCGCTCGGGATCGTGGAGTCGTTTGCCCTCTTCGCATTCGTATTTGCTTTGTTGATCATTTCATGAGTCGCCCATTCCGCGATGATAAAAAGATTGTAACCACAGAGGGCACAGAGAACACAGAGAAAAAAGGACAAGCATGCGCGTTTCGCGCCTCTGTGTGCTCTGTGCTCTCTGTGGTAATT
>CAYGHT010000015.1:0-10434 GCA_964349755.1 uncultured bacterium | reverse complement strand
AGGACAAGCATGCGCGTTTCGCGCCTCTGTGTGCTCTGTGCTCTCTGTGGTAATTCCTGATCGTGAGGTCATTTCATGAGTCACTCATTCCGCGATGATAAAAAGGTTATAACCACAGAGGGCACAGAGAACACAGAGAAAAAAGGACAAGCACGCGCGTTTCGCGCCTCTGTGTGCTCTGTGCTCTCTGTGGTAATCCCTGATCGTGAGGTCATTTCATGAGTCACTCATTCCGCGATGATAAAAAGATTGTAACCACAGAGGGCACAGAGAACACAGAGAAAAAAGGACAAGCATGCGCGTTTCGCGCCTCTGTGTGCTCTGTGCTCTCTGTGGTAATTCCTGATCGTGAGGTCATTTCATGAGTCATCGCTTCCGCACTGAAACAGACACGCTCGGCTCGATCCAGGTTCCAGCGGATCGCTACTGGGGGGCGCAGACGGAGCGTTCCTTGCTCAATTTTCCCATTGGCTCTGACAAAATGCCGATCGAAGTGATCCATGCTCTTGCGCTTGTGAAAAAGGCAGCCGCAATCGTCAATGCGGAAATCGGACATCTTCCAGAGGAGAAAAAAGAGCTCATCTGTGCGGTGTGCGATGAAATTCTCTCCGGGCAGCTCGACTCCCATTTTCCTCTGGTCGTCTGGCAAACGGGCTCTGGTACGCAGACGAACATGAATGTGAATGAGGTCATCAGCAACCGCTGCATCGAAACGGTGGGCGGCGCTTTGGGCTCCAAGAAACCGATTCATCCCAATGACGATGTGAATCAATCTCAATCGTCCAATGACGCGTTCCCAAGCGCCATGCACATCGCGGCCCAGCTTCTCATCCGGAAAAAACTCTTGCCCGCCTTGACCGAACTGTATCAGGCGCTCACCTCGAAGGCGTACGAGTGGCGCGATCTGGTGAAGATCGGCAGGACCCACTTGATGGACGCGGCGCCCTTGACGCTCGGCCAGGAATTTTCTGGGTATGCCGCCCAAATCGCCCATGCCATCGAAGCGATTGAATCTGGGCTTGAAAAGCTAGCAGAACTGGCTCTCGGAGGCACGGCCGTAGGAACTGGCCTCAACGCGCCGCCCCAGTTTGGAGTGCGCGCCGCCGAAGTGATCAGCCAACTGACGGGCGTCCTCTTCACGAGCGCACCCAATAAGTTTGCCGCCCTCGCAGCGCACGATGCCCTAGTGCAGACCAGTGGCAATTTACGCCAAACGGCGGTCGCATTCATGAAGATTGCAAGCGATATCCGCCTACTCGGCTCGGGTCCTCGCTGTGGCCTCCACGAGCTCTTCTTACCAGAAAATGAGCCCGGCTCTTCCATCATGCCCGGCAAGGTCAATCCGACGCAGTGCGAAGCGATGACCATGGTCGCCGTCGAAGTGGTGGGTAACGACGCCGCGGTAGCATTTGGAGGCTCGCTTGGTCAGTTTGAGCTCAACGTATTCAAGCCGGTGATGATCTACAACGTGCTCCGCTCAATTCACCTACTCGCTGATGTTGCCAAAAACTTTGTCGACAAGTGCATCAACGGCCTTCGCCCCAATGAGCGGCGCATCGACGCCTACGTCCACAATTCGCTCATGCTCGCAACGGCGCTCAACACTGCCATTGGCTATGACAAAGCCGCTCAAATCGTCAAGAAAGCGTATGCCGAAGACACCAGCTTGAAACAAGCCGCCATCGCACTTGGCGCCCTCAGCGCCGAGCAGTTCGATGCGCTCGTGGACCTCAAGAAGATGGTCCACCCGTATTGATGGGAACTTTCAGTCGCGCAAGGCAAAACCGGAGCACGAGCACTGGATGCGTCAGCAGATACTTGAACAACGTCCTGTAATTGACCGAAGTGAGACGCCCTTCGATCACCGGACCTGGCAGCGCTCCGTGTTGAATCCACTCGGCGTAAGGCGGTGTCATAGGAGGGAGGTTGCTCAAGGAGAAGAACGCCACGCCGCGCGTTTCTGCGGAGCATTGAGTTTGTCCGCTGATCCGGACGAGCTCGAATAACAGTGTTGGCTTGGCGAGTCGGTTGATGGGCAGATAGCGGCCGACCAAGCGGGCGATGTTGACTTGCAGGCCCGTTTCTTCGAACATTTCCCGAATGATTGCGCGCTCAGGCGTTTCGCCCGGGTCGATGCCGCCGCCGGGCAAAACCCAAACGGGGACGTCGCGCCGCTGAATGAGGAGGACCTCCGTCCGGTCTTTGGAAAACAGGACGCCCGCAACACTGGAGTAGGAAGTTTGCATGAGAAAAACGATAGCGCGCATTTTATTTGTTCTCAACGGACTTCTCGCTACCGGCTGTTATAAAAACCACCTCTACGTCCAACAAGAACTACTCAGCAAAGCATTCTTGGCCAGCTCCCACGTGAACACGCCGGATCCGCGCCAAGCGATGCCGCCCCACGGAAAACGGTTGCTCGTCTCGTGGAGTTTTCCAAGCGCGCTGTTCTTCGAAGAATGCCCCTCCTTGCTGGTGACTGTCCGCTTTTGGGACCAGAGCGAGCGGCAAATTGCGTACCCGTTGGATGGCCGGAGTGGATCGGCTCCGTTTGCATTCCCAGATGTGCAAGAGGAAATCCTGACGTACCGCGTCGATGTACTCAATGCTGACGGCGTCTGTCTCGAGAGTTGGAAACATCACTTCTGGACCGAACAAATCTCCGTCGAGAGCCGCGCGTCGGCGGCGAGGATGAGCTCGGCGGTCTCTTCCCAGCCCAAACAGGCGTCGGTGATGGAGATGCCGTAGCGGAGCTGCTCGGGTTCTTCGGGCAGTGGCTGTTTGCCGGCGCTGAGGTGGCTTTCGAGCATGAGGGCGACGACGCCCTCGTGGTGGATCGCAATCTCAAAGACGGCGCATTGGCGTGTTGGGTCTTTGCCACTGTTGCCATGGGCGCAGTCGATGACTAAGCGCTCTTCGACGTGGTGTTCTCGGAGTGCTTGGAGTGCATTTTGAACCGAGAGAGCATCGTAGTTGGGCCCTTTTGTGGAACCGCGAAGTACGAGATGGGCCAGAGGATTGCCCGTCGTCTGCGCAGCAGCAATCTGGCCGCTTCCATCGATGCACAGGTGGGCGTGGGGCATTTTTGCAGAGACAATGCCGCTGATGGCCGTTTCCAATTCGCCGTGAACGCTGTTCTTAAATCCAACGGGAAATGGGAGTCCAGAGGCGAGCTGACGATGTGGTTGGGAGGCGGACGTCCGAGCTCCAATGAGCCCCCACGTGATGAGATCTGCGATGTAAGGAGCTGCCAGAGGATCGAGAAATTCAGCTGCGCAAGGAACGCCGAGCGCATTCACATCGAGAAGTAACTTGCGAGCCCGAACAATCCCTTCTTGTAAGTCGTTAGAACCGTCGAGATAGGGGTCATAGAGCATGCCCTTCCATCCAAGACGGGTGCGCGGCTTTTCAACAAACACGCGCATGATCAGAAAAAAAGAGTTGAGCTGAGACTGGAGCGCACGCAGCTTGCCCGCATACTCCAACGCCTCTTCAGTGCAATGAACAGAACAAGGACCGAGGAGAAGCGCTAAGCGCCTCTCCTCGCGTCGCAAAATGCGGCCCGCCCCCGCGCGCCCTGCCAAGACAGTGTGAGCAGCGACTCCCTCAAGAGGAAGTCGCCGCTCCACCTCGTCCGGAGACAGGAGCCGAGACTGACAGACCGAGGGCATTTTAGTTGTGTGTGCTTGAGCTCCCCATTGAAGGGAGTCGAGTGTACAAGCCATATCCTGCGGCCAGAGTGCCGAATGCGATGAACGCACGTCCAATAAACACAAGCGCCTTCGCTTTCTGGATGAGGAGTCCAGCGCCTAGGATCAAGGGAAGCGCGATGGCTCCAATGACGTAAAGCGCAGTCTTGTGAGTGTCGAGGAATTTTGCAAGCGCGTCTTTGCATGCGCAGAAGCGCGACTTCGCAGCAGCAGCGAGTCCTGAGTTTGCTCCGGGTGCAGCAGGTGAGTCAGACGTAGGTGCTGGAGGAGGAGTGTTGCTGTCACTTGGTGACGACGAAGGGGCGGGATGAGAGCTTTGGCCAGAAACCTCTGGTTTGGGGGAGCGAGCCGTCTCAGACTTCGTTGATGACGATGCTGATGACGAGCTGGAACTTGAGGACGATGATTGTGGGAGAGCGCTTGTTGCAGCCGAATGGACTGCTTTAACGGATGTTGGTACTGGTGCAGGTGCTGGTGGTTTCATCTGGGAATTCAAGCTAACGCTGTTTGCTGATGCTGTTACTGGTTCTGACATGGAAATCCTCCTTGTAAAGGCTTGTTTGAGAGGGGCCGATTCTACTATTTGCATACCAATTTTTCTAGAACTATTTTTTGTTTTGGCGAAAACCCTCTGCGCCGTTATAGTTAAGCGCCAGTTTTTTAAGGAATTGGCTAATGAAAACATCGGTCGAGTCGTGGCTTTTGCGGATTGAGAATTGGGTCTGGGGGGCTCCGCTCCTCGTCCTTTTGATTGTCGTGGGGTTGTATTTCACGATTGCTTTGAAGGGGATTCAGTTTCGTTATCTCGTTTATTCGATGCGCATTGCGTTTACGCGCAGCGATGATACAGCTGCGGGGGACATTAGCCAGTTTCAAGCGCTCATGACGGCGCTTGCGGGGATGATTGGGATTGGGAGCATCACGGGGGTTGCGACGGCTGTGGCTGCCGGGGGACTCGGTGCGATTTTCTGGATGTGGGTGGCGTCGCTTCTCGGGATGGCGACTAAATACGCGGAGGCGATCCTTGCGGTGAAGTACCGAACGGTCGACGCCAAGGGGGAGATCTGCGGGGGGCCCATGTATTACTTGGAAAAGGGGCTTCGATCGAAATTTCTGGCCATTTTCTTCGCCATTGTGGGTGCTGTGGCAGCTCTTGGGACCGGCAATATGGTTCAGGCCAATTCGATCGCAGTTTCGATGGCCTCGACGTTCCAGATCGATCCGCTCTACGTTGGGGTGGGGCTTGGGGCCATTACTCTTCTTGCCCTGTTTGGCGGGATCAAGAGCATCGGCAAGGTGGCGAGCTGGCTCGTTCCGTTCATGGCTCTTTTTTACCTTTTGGGAGGTGGCCTTCTCCTCGTGCTGAAGTTCGACGCCCTTCCAAATGCTCTGCTCGAAATCTTTCGCCAAGCGTTTACAGGGAAAGCGGCGCTTGGAGGCGTTGCGGGCTCTGGCATCATGATGGCGATTCAATACGGCGTCTCGAGGAGTCTATTTTGTTCTGAAGCGGGTCTTGGAACGGCGCCCATCGCAGCGGCTGCTGCTAAAACGGATGTTCCGGGGCGCCAAGCGCTCATTTCGATGAGCGGTGTCTTTCTCACTTCCATGGTTGTTTGTACCATCACAGGCCTTGCCATTGCAGTCAGCGGCCTCCTCGATCGGCCGATTGATGGCTCGATGCTCGCACTCCAAGCGTTTGAGCAGGCGTTTCAAGGCGGCGCGTTGGTGGTCACCATCTCTCTTGTCCTTTTTGGCTATTCGACGATTCTCGGATGGGCCTATTATGGAGAAAAGTGCATGGAATACTTGTTCGGTCTTCGCATCGTTCCTTGGTACCGGGTCTGTTTTGCTCTCGTCTTGATCCCGGGAGCGGTGCTCAGTTTGCAAACGGTCTGGAGTTTTGCCAACATTTTCAACGGGCTGATGGCGTTTCCCAATCTCATTGGGCTCTTTGGCTTGTCGGCGATCATCATTCAGGAGACAAAAACTTTTGAGGCGCTCCTTCGCAAAGAGCGCGCTCGAACACCTTCTGCGATTCAGGATGTTTCGTGAACAATATCAGGACCACAGAGAGCACAGAGGACACAGAGGCTCTGAAACGCGCGTGTTTGTCCTCTTTTCTCTGTGTCCTCTGTGCTCTCTGTGGTTATAATTTTTTATCATCAACGGTTTGAAGGTGTACCGTGAATAAATTGCTCGCAGCGCTCGATGGGCTTCTTTGGAACGGCTGTCTCATTTATTTGTTGCTCGGGGTTGGGCTCTATTACACAGTCCGGCTTCGGGGCATGCAGCTTCGGTTTCTTCCATACGCGTTGAAGCTCGCTTTTTCGCGTAAGACAAAAAGCGGAACTGGCGACATCAGTCAATTCCAATCGCTCATGACGGCGCTTGCAGCGACGATTGGCATCGGTTCGATCGCGGGGATGGCAACGGCTGTCATGGCGGGTGGATTTGGTGCGATTTTTTGGATGTGGGTGGTCGCGCTCATCGGGATGGTGACCAAATACGCCGAAGCGATCCTCGCGGTTAAATTCCGAAAAATCGACGCGAAAGGAGAAATGTCTGGGGGTCCGATGCACTACATCGAGCAGGGCCTTAAATGGAAATGGCTCGCGATCGCGTTTGCTGTTTTTGGCATTCTCTCGGCGTTTGCTGGAGGGAATCTGACCCAATCGAATTCGATCGCCGCCGCGATGCACGAAATCTTTGCCGTGCCTCCGCTCTGGACTGGCGCAATTTTGGGCTTACTCACGGCCTGCGTCATTTTGGGCGGGATCCGCTCGCTTGGTAAATTCAACGCCGTTCTCGTCCCCGCCATGGCGCTCCTCTACATCACCGGAGGCCTCCTCATCCTCTTCTTGCGCATCGATCAGATTCCGGCAAGCTTTGCGCTCATCTTCGAACACGCGTTGCGCCCGCAAGCAGCTGTCGGAGGATTTCTCGGCGCGAGCGTCATGACCGCACTCCAATTCGGCATTGTGCGCGGAATCTGCTCCAATGAAGCGGGCCTCGGGAGCGCCCCCATCGCCGCCGCTGCTGCTAAAACCGATGTCCCAGGGCGTCAAGCCCTCGTCTCAATGACCGGCGTCTTCCTTTCGAGTTTTGTCATCTGTACCATCACCGTGCTCGTCCTTTGCGTGACCGGCGTGTTTGGTTCTCTCGATGCGCAAGGCCACCCACTCAATGGCGCGGCGCTCGTCATGAGCGCGTTTGGCTCTGTGCTCCCAGGCGGTGCATGGATTGTCGCCGTGAGCATTTTGCTCTTCGGTTTTTCAACCATTCTCGGCTGGTCGTACTATGGAGAAAAGTGCCTTGAGTATTTGACAAAAGGGCGCTGGGTTTTCCTTTTCCGATGTCTATTCATTGGCTGCGTCTGCCTTGGCTCCGTGGTGAGCCTAGAGGTTGTCTGGTCGCTCGTCGACATCATGAACGGCCTGATGGCTCTGCCCAATTTAATCGCTCTTCTGTTCCTATCGCCTGTAGTTGTGCAGGAAAGTCGTACGTTCTTCGAGTTAGTGGCTCGGGAACGGGCGGTTCATGCGGTTCGCTGATTTTTTTATCTGACTTAAATTCAATCGATTATAATATGAAATTGCGCATCTTTGAGAATTTGCTGTTTTCCGCAAATTCGGAAGGTTATATAATTTGCGTAAGATGGGAAAATTCATTGGACGCGCAAAAGAGATAAAGGCTTTTGAGACTTTGGCCTCGTTTAACAGGCCGTCGCTCCTGGTTGTTCGGGGTCGCCGCCGGGTTGGGAAAAGCCGATTGGTTGCCGAGTGCGCCAAGGGACGGACGTTTCTCCCTTTCGCTGGGCTTGCCCCAGAAAAGGAAATGACAGCACAAGATCAGCGCAATGCCTTTGCGTATCAACTGGCTCGCCATTTCAATCTGCCTTCAATGACCTTTCCCGATTGGCTAGATGCGTTTTATGCGTTAGAACATTATTTGACGCCCGAACAGCCCACGGTGATTTTATTGGATGAGATTTCGTGGATGAGCCACGAAGATCCGACATTTGTCGGAAAACTCAAGCTCTGGTGGGATGCTATTGCAACCCGCGATTGTCCGTGGATTCTTGTCTTGTGCGGCTCTGTTTCTGTTTGGATTGAAGAAAACATCATTCGGAGTACCGCTTTATTTGGTCGTATTTCTCTGCAGATCGATCTGCAACCTCTGCAACTTCCTGAGTGCGGCCATTTCATTCGAGAAATGGGATTTAAAGGTTCGGCCTATGAAATCTATAAGCTTTTAGCTGCCATGGGCGGTATCCCTTGGTATTTGAAGCACATTCATCCTCAACAAATGGCAGATGAAAATATCGAGCGTCTCTGTTTTACCCCTGGAGGATTGCTTGTCGATGAATTCAAAAAGATTTTTCACGACTTATTCAATACGCGCGGTACGCTGCATCAAAAGATCCTTCTCGCTCTTGCGGATGGCATGAAAACGGTGAAGGAGATCCGTCAGGCAGCGAATTTATCCGACAGTGGCACCGTCAGCGATGGCATTGATGATCTCATCGTTTCTGGCTTTGTCACCGAACATGCTCAGTGGTCTTTGAAGTCGAGAAAACGGTCCAAACAGGGGCTCTACCGGCTCAGCGATTGTTTCTTGCGCTTTTACATCAAATACATCGAACCCAAGATTCGGCCCGGTGAGGGAGGGTATGGTTTTCAAGTCGAAAGTCTGCTGCTCCAAAACCGCTCCCTTCTTTGTAAGGCGATCGGAATTCATAGCGAGGACATCGTTTTCGATAATCCGTATTTGCAAAAGCCAACAACAAAACGGAAGGGATGCCAGATCGACTATCTCGTTCAGACTGCGACGAACAATCTATTTGTCTGTGAATTTAAGTTTCACAATCGCGAGCTAAAATGCGAGGTGATCGAAGAGATGGAAAAGAAGATAAAAGCCTTGGTGGTTCCAAAGGGGTGCGCTGTGGTTCCTGTTCTCTTCCACATTAGCGGTGTAAGTCCAACGTTGGAAGAGCGCCGCTACTTTTATCGCATCATCGACATCCAGCGTTTTCTGGATGGCTATCCTCAATGATCGATTCGGATTCTTCCAGAGATTGAAGAAAGTCTTCGATCGAGTCGCACTCGATGAGATCTTCGCCGTTTTCAGCATCTTCTAGGACTTTGGCTGTCTCTGCATTTGGTGTGTGTGATCGAGGGCATTTTTTGAAGCGCATGTTAATTCAACGACCCGAGCTTAAGACGCATCTCCTCGATCTGGCGGATTGTGTCGGTTTCCGCTTTCTCGAGCTTTTCTACTACTTCGCGCGGGGCGCGTGCTCTAAATTCGGCGCCTGCGAGTTTTGCGCGGGTGCTTTCGAGGAGTTTTTCTGCTTTTTCGAGTTCTTTAAGGGCGGATTCCTACATTCGTCCCTAGAATGTTCTCTCGCGATAGATTAGGAGTTTTGAGATAGATGTGTTCAACCCCAAATAGAGAAAGGCAAAAAAGAACAAAGAAACCAATTTTATATTGCATCGGGGCTCCTCGCTAGTGCTACATGAATGGAAAAATTACATTGCTCCATTGGAGGTGGAGAGACGCATTCAGAACTTTTTGGTGGGAGAAAGTTCATGACTCTCTAGCGCATGTTTAATGTGTTTATCAAAGTCTGACTCGAAGACGCGATCTTGCACGACTCGATATTTTTCAAATTCGCTTTCAGCGAAACTCTTTGCGACTTCCTTGCTGACTTTTCCTGGATTGTTGAGAATATCCCTTTCGTTAAACTGAAGAAAAGCATTTAGCTTCTCAGCCCAATCTTTCATGGTTGTGGGAATATTTCGCGAGGCTCTATCTTCGGCGTAATCGAGATACATTGTTACGAACCGGTCGAGTGCTTTCAACTCCACTTCGGTTAGATAGTTCTTCGCAACGATAACGTCAGGTTTGAGAATTTTCCCATCTGGAGCATTTTTCCATGTGGTCAACCCCATTCTCTCTTTTTTGCTATCTGCCCGTTCAACGATCAATTCAGCAGCGGTGCGGCCGTGAATAGCAAAGTGAAGCTTGTTTTGTACCTCCGCAAAAAACTTTTGCGTGATTTCTGCTTTGGGGTCGTAATCCATTGCAGTGGCATAGATGTCGGTGATCTTTTGATAAAACCTTCGCTCACTTGCCCGAATTTCTCGGATTTCTTCCAGCAGGTTATCGAAATATGCCTTGTTGAAAAATGAGCCGTTTTTCAAGCGCTCTTTGTCAAGTACATATCCACGAATGGCAAAGTCTTTTAAAATACTCACAGCCCATTGTCTAAATTGGACGGCTCGGAGCGAATTGACTCGAAAGCCGACAGCAATGATGGCTTCGAGGTTGTAAAACTCGATATTCCTGGCGACCTCGCGAGAGCCCTCTTTTTGAACTATCCGGAAATTCCGGATAGTTGCTTCCCTAGATATCTCTTTCTGGTCGAACAGGTTAATTAAGTGTTCGTTGATCGTTTGGAGAGCAGCCTCGAATAGGATCCCCATCAACTTTTGTGTGAGCCAGACCGATTCTTCAGCTATGCGAACTTCAATGCTGTTTTCTCCAGATTGTCCGGTAAAGATCAAAAATTCAGCGGTGCTATTGCGAATATTGGCTTTTTTTTCTTCGCTCATGAGTTTCCTACGATTTGTGCCTTAAGATGGGGAGTGTAGGCGAGTTTTGGAATAATCTTCCAGAGATTGAAGAAAGTCTTCGATCGAGTCGCACTCGATGAGATCTTCGC
>CAYGHT010000014.1:15549-20098 GCA_964349755.1 uncultured bacterium | reverse complement strand
GCAAATAGGCTAGGCCACCCTAGCTAAAAAGTTGCAAAGTCGAGGTTGACTCAAAAAAAACGTTTGTCATACATTCGCTGGCTCAAAGGAGTTTTCGAATGAAAGTTTGGACTGTGCTTGTCTGTTTCATCTGCTTAGTGCTTCCCTGTTTTGGATTTCTGCCGCCCCCGAAGGTGGCTGACTCCTCCACTTTTTCCGAGTGGCAAGAACACCAGGAGTTCTTCAAAGAAAATGGCTATCTCTGGATTAAAAACTTCTTCTCTACCGATCAAGTACTCCTGCTTCGCAACTGGGCAGACGAGGTCAACGAGGCCGCTGAAAGCTTGCTCGCTTTAGCTCAAGCAACAGGGCAATCGATCGGGCATTTTTCTCAAAGCATTCCGGGAACTCTCGTCGTGGTTCCTGAGTCGCGCAATCCCCTTCAGGTATGTCGAGCAGAAGATATGCTCTCCTGTTACCCCGATCTCCATTTTTTCATCGCAGGCACGATCACCTCGTACCTTCACTCTCTTTTAGGAGAGCCCTACGTTCTTTTCAAAGATAAGATCAACTTCAAGTGGCCCGGTGGCGGCGCCTTCTTGCCTCACCAAGATTTCCCCGCATACGACTTGTTCGGCCCCCGCGAACACGTCACAGCCATGGTCTGCATCGACCCTGCGACGCTGGAAAACGGATGTTTGCACGTCGCCAAACATTGGCGCTCTACCTTTGCAGACGATTCGAGCATTGACGCCGAATCGCTCCGGAAGGGACGCGCTATTCTCCCTTACATCGTTGGAGGCAGTGCGCACGGATCCATTCAACCAAAATACCATGAAAAAATCGCGTGGCTGGCTCTTGAGACGTCCCCCGGCGATCTCGTCTTGATCAATTCGTATTTGCCGCATTACTCAGAGCCCAACCAAAGCACGCTGCCTCGGCGGGCCATGTTTTTTACACACAATCGCCTGAAAGAAGGCGAGCACCGCAAAGCCTATTACCACGCCAAGCGGCAAGATCCAGAAAACCCAGCGTTTCACTTTGCAACGCCCACCAAAGCTAGGACCAAGTGAAACTTACAAATAAAGTCGCCGTTGTCACCGGCGGTAGCAGTGGCATTGGCCGCGCAATCGTCGTCGAACTCGCTTCTCAAGGAGCGTCGATTGTGATCGATTACCGAGCGCACGAGCAAGCAGCCCAAGAGCTCAAGCAGACGCTCCTTGCGCTCGGCAGCCGCGTCGTCACCGTCCACGCCGACGTCTCCCAAGTCGCCGACTTGAAGCTGCTCGTCGATGCTGCCGTCCAAAATTTTGGCCGCTTGGACATCTTTGTCAATAACGCAGGCGTTGAGACCCGCACCTCAGTGCTCGACACCACGGAAGCGCAGTACGAAAAAGTCATGAACGTCAATTTAAAAAGCGCCTTTTTTGCCACCCAAATCGCTGCGAAACAAATGATCGCGCAAGGAGGCGGAGGGAGAATCATCAACATCACATCCGTCCACGAAGATTGGCCCATGCCCGGCAACATCGCCTACTGTCTATCGAAAGGAGGCATGCGCATGCTCACGCGCACCGCTGGACTTGAGCTCGCAAAGCACAACATTTTAGTCCTGGGAGTAGGACCTGGCGCCGTTGCGACGCCCATCAATCTTTCAACCATGAAAGACCCAAAGCTCATGGAGCGTCTCAACGCCGCAATTCCTTTAGGACGGATGGCAAAGCCAGAAGAGATCGCCAGCGTCGTCGCATTTTTAGCAAGCGACGGCGCCGCCTACATGACCTCCACCACCCTCTTCGTAGACGGCGGCATGATGCACCAAAGCCCCGGCTTATGAAGCACTCGTGCAAAGCGATCACCACAGAGGGCACGAGAGAGGCTCTGAAACGCGCATTTTACCCTCTTCTCTGTGCCCTCTGTGCTCTCTGTGGTTATAACTTTTTTATCATCAACAGCTTGAAGATGCATTGAGCGTTCTCTCGGCTATGAACCTCGCTTGTAGCCAGCGATCACATCGATGAACGCCTGGCCGTAGCGCTCCCACTTCACAGCGCCAACGCCGTTAATCTTCAGCATCGCATCTTGCGTCTTAGGATATTGCTGGCTCATCTCAATCAGGGTTCGGTCGGAAAAGATGACGTAAGCAGGGACGCCCCCTTCCGCTGCCAGCTGGCGGCGCAGCTGCGAGAGCTGATCGAATAGCTCGCGGTTGAACTCGAGATCGGCATGCCGTTTTCTTTCGCGCTTTGAGCCAACAATGGGCGCCGACTCTGACTTTTTGCGCAGCATCACGAGCGTCTCTCCACGCACCGCCGCGCGCGACGCATCGGTCCATCGAAGGACCGGATAATCCCCTGTAGTGCGCTCGAGAAGTCCCTTCTCGATGAGCCCTGCAATGGCGCTCTGCAATTCAGCGGCAGAGCAATCAGCCAATAGATTGAACGTAGAGAGCTTATCGTGGCCCCAATCGAAAATGGCCTTGGTTTTCGCACCGCGAAGCACATCGATCACGTGACCGATCCCGAACTTTTGCTCGACGCGGTAGACGCACGACAAAATCTTTTGCGCTAAGACGGTCGCATCGACGAGTTCCGTGCTGTCCAGACACACATCGCAACCCTCGCAAGGGCCGCTTTCATATGTTTCGCCAAAATAACGGAGCAGCCCCTTGCGACGACACGTCGTACTCGTACAAAATGCGTAGATCGCTTCTGTTTTTTTCTTGGTCTGTAGACGCACCGCCTCATCGGAAATTTCTTTGAGAAAATGCTTGTAGAGAATGAATTCCTTGGCCGAATAGAGCATGAGACACTCAGACGGAAGGCCGTCTCTACCCGCGCGGCCCACTTCTTGATAATACTGCTCGACCGAGCGCGGCATATCCAGATGAACGATGAAGCGGATATCTGGCTTGTGAATTCCCATCCCAAATGCCACGGTAGCCACCATCACCAAACACTCGCCGTAAATGAAATCGTGTTGCGCTTTCGCCCGCTCTGCATCTGAAAGCCCGGCATGGTAACGCCCCACCTTCATCCCCTCTCGCTGGAGCCGATCGTACGCCTCTTCAACTCCTTTACGCGTGGCCGAATAAATGATGCCCGATTGCCCTTCATGCTTTGCGAGAAATCCCATCCATTGCCCCACCGAAGAAGCTCTTGGCGCGATTCGAAGAGTGAGGTTCGGACGATCAAAACTTGCCCGCACGACGAAGGGCGTCTGCATCGCCAGCTGGCTCGCAATGTCCTTTTCCACCTCGCGCGTCGCAGTCGCTGTGAGCGCCATCACGGGCGTGTTCGGAAATAGCTGCTTTAAAAGCGCGAGCTGCCTGTACTCAGGGCGAAACGAATGACCCCACTGCGAAATGCAGTGCGCCTCGTCGATGGCGACAAGCGAAACCTTTGCCTCTTTCAACCGATCGACAAACTCCTGACTCGAGAGTCGCTCCGGAGCCACATAGAGCAGCTTATACTCTTCCAGATGCCCCATCACAAAGCGCATTTCCTCATGATGCAAACTGCTGTTGAGCAAAGCCGCAGAGAGCCCACTTTTGCAAAGCCCCACCACCTGATCTTGCATCAGCGAAATCAGCGGCGAAATCACCAGCGTCACACCCGGCAAAACCATTGCCGGAAGCTGATAGCAAATCGATTTCCCAGCGCCCGTCGGCAGAATCGCCAACACATCGCGCCCTTCTAGACACGCGCTCACAATCTCCTTTTGGTGCGCGCGGAATGCGTTGTAACCAAAATGAGCTTTCAGCAATGCGTCGAGATCCATGAAAAACAGTTTGTCCGATGGACTTCTTTTATTGCACGTGATACCGTAGACCATTTGAGGTATTCATGGACAAACGCTCTCTTCTTTTTCTCGCGTGTGTAAGCGCATCGTTTTTCGGTCTGCAAGCTCTCTTTGGTCTGTGGAATACACAGTCAAAAACCGCTCCAAAGCCGACCACTCACATCGCTGCCAATACAGCGATCACTCCCCCCAAACGCCCCATCGCCCAAGCTGTTTTGCCACAAGGGCTCGGGAGCACCGATGAATCCTTCTACGTCATCGAAAATGAATACCAGCAACTCGTCTTCTCAACTCGCGGAGGAAGCCTCGCTGAAATCAACTTGCCCCTCCAGAGTAAAGACCACCCCAAAAGCATCGTCAAAGAAATCAACGTCGATCGCCAAATCCTCGCTCAGTCGCCCCAAAACGCCCGCTTCCCACTCCGCCCGTACTCCACAATGGACACCGACGGAAAGCTAGTGCGCCAAGACAAAGGGAGCCTCGGCGGCTATTATCCGCTCTTAAGACGCCCCATCGCCGGATCTGATGGCACGTTCAAAACAACCGTCCCTTCCACTAATTACGCGCTCGCCATTGTCGACGCCCAAGGCGCCAGAAATACCGTCTTTCGGATGACCGAAATGACTGCAAAAAGCATTCGCTTCGAAGGATCAGACGACACAAGACGGATCGTAAAAACGTACACAATTCCCGATGAGCGAAGCGGTCCATACTGTCTCACCCTCGACATTCAGATCGACGGCGATGCAACAGGCCTCATGCTTAGCTC
>CAYGHT010000014.1:0-15539 GCA_964349755.1 uncultured bacterium | reverse complement strand
CGACGGCAGAGGGCTTTGGCTCTCCTCAGGCGTTCCCGACGTCGAACTCGTCGGCGGCTCGTACACCCCACAACTCAAAATCCAAGTCCCCGGCAAAGGGGGCTCCGACATCGAGGAAATCGATCTACCGAAAAACAGCATCACACAAAACAATGTGCTCCGCCCCAACTGGATCAGCAATTGCAACGGCTTTTTAGGTTTGATTTTGGACCCCCTCGCACAGAATGCAAACGGCTACCAAGTCCAAAAAATCAACGGCACCGACCTCCCCACTCGCCTCAGTCTCATCGACGCAGCCTACCAGCTTTACAATCCCGCAAATTATCCAGGCTATGCGACCATGATCCCACTCAAAGAAGGGACCACGACATTTCGCATTTTTGCAGGCCCCTACGACGAAGCGCTCCTAAAAAACCTCGATGAGCTCTATGAAGAACCGCTGAAAAATTACAACCCCGAATACCGACTCGCCATCTCGATTCAAGGCTGGTTTTCCTTCATCTCGCAACCCTTCTCCAAATTCCTCTTCTTCCTCATGCAGATCTTTTATGCCATTTCCAGATCTTGGGCAGTTGCCATCGTCCTTCTCACCATTGCGCTGCGCGCCATGATGTATCCACTCAACAACTGGTCGATCCGCTCCACGCTGAAAATGCAAGAGATCGCCCCACGCGTTAAAGCCCTCCAAGAAAAAAACAAAAAAGATCCGAAAAAAGGGCAGATGGACGTGATGAATCTTTACCGAGAAGCGGGCATCAACCCGTTTAGCGGCTGCTTGCCCATGCTCCTCCAAATGCCCTTCTTAATCGGCATGTTTTACATGCTCAAGTCGAGCTTTCCCTTGCGCGGTGCCCCGTTCATTCCCGGCTGGATCGACGATTTGGCAGCGCCCGACATTTTGTGGAGCTGGGGCCAGCCATTTTGGCTCGTCGGCAATGAACTCCATCTCTTGCCCATCCTCATGGGGATAGTGATGTTCGCCCAAGGCAAAATGACTCAAAAAACCCCCAAAGACGCAAGCGCCCTCACCGACCAAGAGCGCCAGCAAAAACTGATGGGAACCATGATGTCGGTCCTATTCACCGTCATGTTCTACGGATTCCCCTCAGGGCTCAACATCTACTTCATGTTCTCGACAATTTTAGGAATCGTCCAACAAAAATGGATGATGGCAAAACTGCGAACCCAACAGGCCAAACCGTGAAAGCCTGGGAGCGGCTCGTCCTCGCTCTCGAACAGGAATTAGGAGCAGACGTCGCAGCGAAATGGATCAAGCCCATCCGCATCAAGAAATTCGACGCCGCGAATTTATATCTCGAAGTCGGCGGACCCATGGAGATCGCCTGGTTCGAAGAACACATTCGCCCTCGCATTAAAACCGGCTTTCTCAACGAGAACTATCGCCCCATCCGCGTCTATGTAGACCAGGCAACCGAGAAAGCAAAACCGCAAGCGTGGAAAACGCCCTCTCAGCTCCCCTTCTCGCCCTCAACCATCGACCCCACACACACCTTCGATCAATTCCTCAAGCGCCCCGCCAACCAAATGGCAGCCGAACTCATCGGCGAGTGGATCCAAAAAGGGACATGCCCCTTCAACCCCCTCTTTCTTTACGGACCTAAAGGCTCTGGCAAAACCCATTTACTCATGAGCATCGCCGCCAACTTTGCGGCCAAGAAAAAAGTGTTCTACGTCACAGCAGACACCTTCACCGAACACGTCGTCCAAGCCATCCGTTCAGGACGCATGCAAGAATTTCGAAACCTATATCGCGACATCGACCTCCTCCTTGTCGACGACGTCCATCAGCTAGGAGGGCGAGGCGCCACCCAAGAAGAATTTTTCCACACCTTCAATACCTTGCACACTTTAGGCAAGCAAATCGTCCTTAGCGCCGCAGAACTCCCCTCCAAACTAGAAGAAATTGAACCGAGACTCATCAGCCGCTTTGAGTGGGGCATTGCCTTAGGACTTCATGTTGTTGAACCCTTGGCGCTCCTCAAACAAAAAGCGATCTGCTGGAACCTAAGCTTAAAAGAAGAGCTCGCCACCTGGCTCGTCGAACACTTCCCAAGAGATCCGCTCGCCCCCCTTCAAGCCCTGAGCATGCGCGCACCAAACCTAGAGCACCTGTCGCTAGAGGCCGCAGCCGCACTCCTCACCGATTTGGAAATGGCCCAAGCCCTCCAAGCCCTAACCCCCGAACTCGTGACCAAAGCACTCAGCACCCACTTTGGCGTAAAGCCAGACGATCTGCTCGGCAAATCGCAAACCAAAGAGTGCACACTCCCTCGCCAACTCGCGATGTACATATGCAGACACACCTTGAAGATGCCCTTTCAGGCAATCGGGAAATTTTTTGGAGGACGAGACCACTCAACCGTCATGTCGAGCGTGAAAGGAATCGAAACCTTAGTCACCGAAAAAAACGCAAAGATTCTCGAAGCGATCGAGATCGCCTCAAAAATACGCTGATGCGTCTCTGACTTCTTTTTCAGCAATCTCTGAGATGTTGTTGTCGAGCCTTTGTTTGATGAATTCACGCAAATAGAGCGGATAGTTCCTGATCACCTCTTCTGGAGAATCGCCGGCGTATGCAACATCGGGGTATGCACGGTGTTTAAAAATCCAAGCATCAAACTCCTTGGCAAAGCAAGGCTTAATTTCCCCAACTTCGATGAGCGCTTTTTTTAAATGTTCGTTTATTTCTTTCTTGGAGGCCATTTTAACCCAAGTCGGGAATGCAAAAATTCTCGAAGCGATCGAAATCGCTTCGAGAATGCATGAGATTAGATCTTGATGAACCGTTCGCCTGGCTTCTGAGCTTTGTTGAACTGCGACGGCGGCGGAGTCATTTGCTGCGGAATTGGGAGTTGGAACTGCCCTGGATCTTCACCAGCGCCGATCTTCGTCACCATCGTTCTCCATTTTTCGACCGTCTCGACAAACAAAGGAGCAAAACGGCGGAGCGCATTTGCATCGACTCCAAGGCCCATGTCGATGACACAGTGCATCAAAATCAACTCTTCTTTCACAGCGACGCCAACGCCACCGCCTGCCATCTGACCGCCCAACATCGATCCTTCCAAAAGCCGCTCATACAGCTTCAGTTTAATCTTGTCGTCTTTGGGAAGGCCGTCGAGCAAAGGAGAGTAGAGATAGAGCCGATCGGAATTTGGCTCGTACGTAATGTGTAAAGAGAACGTGTTATCAATTCCGAGAATACAGGTATTGTTCTCATCGAAATCGAGTGCGTCGAGATTCAGTTCTTTGCCAAATTCCCGAAGATTGGCTTTGGCGTTTTCAAAGGACATTGGTTCCTCCTAAAATGGTCTTAAGAAAAGTCAGGTATAAATGTTTGCTTATTAGGTTGCAAGCGAAAAGATACCTGGCCGGTGCGTCAAGCTTACAACTCTCACGTTTTTTACGCAAGGGCTTGATCGATTTTGTCTATAGAAGGTAGTGTGACGAAATGCGCCCCTTTGAACACACCCCCGGATCCATGCAGCCCCTCGGAGCCACCCCGCTTGGCAAGCACAGCTGGAACTTTGCCGTGTATTCGTCGAATGCAAAAAGCGTCACCCTCGGCCTTTTTCAACCTGGCTCTGCAGAGCCCGAACGCCGCATCGAACTTCAGCGAAGCGGCAATTTCTGGCACTCAGCGCTCCAAGGCATCGACCACGAACTCGAGTACGCCTACCAAGCCGACAACGGCCCCTGGCTCCTCGACCCTTACGCACTCGCCCTCACGACCTCTGCCGAATGGAATCCACCAGCTGCGCCCCAAGCGCTCCGCGCTCGTCTCGCTGCACCGACACCCTTTAATTGGAAAGGCGTTGAACCCCCGCGCATCCCTAAAGAAGAGCTCATCATCTACGAAATGCACGTTCGCGGCTTCACCAAAAGCCCTTCAAGCAACGTTGCAGCTCCAGGAACCTATCTCGGCGTCATCGAAAAAATCCCCTACCTCAAAGAGCTCGGCATCAACGCGGTCGAGCTCATGCCCATCTATGAATTCAATGAAGGCCATGGAACGGATCACCCCAACTACTGGGGCTACAACCCCATTTCGTGGTTCTCTCCCAAGCGCGCCTTCGGCCAAATCGACGAATTCAAAACCATGGTGCGCGAGCTCCATAAAAATGGGATCGAGGTGATCCTCGACGTCGTCTACAACCACACCGGCGAAGGAGCCTCTCCTCCCCTCTCGTGGCGCGGGATCGATCCAAGCGTGTACTACATGATGGATGCTCACGGGACGCCCCGCGACTACACGGGCTGCGGCAACACCATCAACACCAACCACCCAGTCACGCAAACCCTCATCCTCGATTCGCTCCGCTACTGGATCCAAGAGATGCACATCGACGGCTTTCGCTTCGATTTAGCCTCCATTTTCACCCGCGCCCAAGACGGCCATGTCTTAAACTACCCCCCCATCTTGCAAGCCATGCAAGCAGATCCCATCCTGACACAAGCCAAATGGATCGCAGAAGCCTGGGACGCCGCAGGCCTCTACCAACTCAACTACTTCCCCCGCTTCGGCCCCTGGTCCGAATGGAATGGGGCGTACCGAGACATCATCCGCAGATTCATCAAAGGAACCAACGGCAAAGCCAGCCGATTCGCCAACGCCATGAGCGGCAGCGACGTCATCTACGCCTCCACCCACACCCCCACCTCCAGCATCAACTTCATCACCGCCCACGACGGCTTCACTTTACGCGACCTTGTCAGCTACAACGCCAAACACAACGAAGCCAACGGAGAAATGAACCGCGACGGAGCCGATCAAAACGACAGCTGGAACTGCGGCGCCGAAGGAGAAACAGACGACGAAAACGTATGCGAACTTCGCCAGCGACAGATGCGCAATTTTTGGCTCGCCCTCTTGCTCGCCCAGGGCGTTCCCATGATCCTAATGGGCGATGAATACGGTCACACCCGCCAAGGCAATAACAACCCTTACGTCCAAGACAACGAACTCAACTGGTTTCTCTGGGACGAGCTCGAGCGCAACCAAGCCACGTGGAAATTCGTGCAAGGATTGATCGCATTTCGAAAAAACCACAGCGAGCTAAGAAGAAGCCAATTCCTAACCACACACGACGTGAGTTGGCACGGCCTACAGCCAGGAAACCCAAATTGGAGCGCAGACTCGCGGCTCGTCGCGTGGAGCATGATGGGCGGAGGAGAAAAGAGGAAATCAAAAAAGTTATACGTGGCCTTCAACGCAAGCTTTGAAGCCGCGGAGCTCACCTTCCCAAAAGGAAAGTGGCGCTGGGTCGTAAACACCAACGACGGCTGGGACAAGCACTGGTTTGGGGGAAACGGCCCTGAGGTGGAGGTGAGTGTGGTGCGGATGGAGCGGTATTCGGCGTTGGTGTTGGAAGAGAAGGAAGGAGGTTAGAAGATTTTTTAATATCGAAAAAATTGTAGGCCATGGTATCCTTTTTACGTTTAACTTAAGGGCAAAAGAGGATTTAGGAAGATGGCTAATAATTTAGTGTTACTCGAACCGAGAGAAAAGACAACCCTTCTCCAAGAGTTGCTGAAGAGCTTGGATCCAGCACAAGAAGCAAAAAATAAGACTGCTTCGGTGACTGAGAATGTGTCGCGGCCCCATTTTGACGCGATCCCTTCAGTTGTTCTTGTGACACCCACTCCATCCGCAACAAGAACTGTTACTGTCATTGGCACTGGCAACAGTGTTCACGTGAACGAAGGTGAGCCCAACAAACAAAACAAATCCAAGCAGGACAATTTCTTTGGGCTAGTCGTGGCTGGTGTGCTTGCAATTGCTTCCATTTTCTTCGCCGGAAAGACCGCTCAAGAGGAAACAAAAGCGAAAGAACTTTGTGATAAATTCCAGTCTTTGCAGCAGCCAGGACAAGCACAATCCATACACACCATCTTTACTACGAACCACATCTCAAACATACCCTCAGTCACTGAAATCGCAATGGTAGTAAAAGAAGCGTTAGCGATCCACAATAATTCGTACAACAAGCTATTGGCTTATACACGTGGCACGAGACTTCTTGCCGCTGCTAGCTTCGTTGCGTTCATCGGCATTTATGCCACCATTCCTTGGATGGCCACAGCGGGCGTCATCAGTGGACTTGCTGCACTTGGTTATTTAGCCCACACACTGGGGACTCACTGGTCAGACTCACCGAACCTGAAAGGAAAAGCTGAAACGAATCGCCAGAAGTTGCTGAGTGCGCTGGACAGATTGCCCCCAGAGCAATTGCCAGCAGGGCCCCGATATGAGCCAATCGACGATGACCGCTCAGCGCAGAGTTCCACTATCCCAAAATTCCCACCGCCGAGTTACGACGAGTCAAGCGATACAAGGGTCCATACAGAGGACAAGAAGCCTGAACCCAATGCTCCACCGCGATTAAGTAATGATGGCTTTCAAGAGCATCGCCACTTGCTTAATGAACAATAATCTTAAGGAGTAAAACATGAGCGCATCCATAGGATTAATAGATTTCTCCGAAAAGCACGGCCCTCTCCAAAACTTCCTGAAAAAGCTTTACTTAAGCAGCTCCCAAGCAAACACTTCACAGAAGAGCTGGGAGTCCACTGTTATCACTATCATTGGCCTCCTTACAGGCGAGACATTGGATCAAGAAGAAAAAACGCTAGCAGAGCTTGGTTCATTACGCAACGAACAACACTCTAATCATTCTGCGCTAACATACCACACTTCTCTGCACCCGTGTTCCTTTTGCAAACGCCTTACAGAGCGGTGGCCAGAACCCGTTAAGTATGCTCTTAGTGAAGAATTGGAGATTCGCTCCAAGCACTTCGACAAAACACTTGCCTTAACACGAGGAGCGCGGCTCCTAGCCGCCGCAAGCGTCGCTGTGCTCATCGGGATTGGCGCCTCCATTCCTTGGATGGCCACAGCAGGTGTGATTGCTGTACTAGCAGCGATTTTGTATATGAGAATAAAAATGTTCGTGCATCGCAATGATCCAATAGAATTGAGCAAAAACACACAAAAAAACCTCAATCCTGTGCTTAGCCTGCTCATTTCCCAGCGATAGCGATGCCTAAAATTAACCCACACACCGCAGCGCTGAAGGCCTTTTTTGCCTTTGCGAGCGAGCAGTAACTAACAAACCTTGAGGAGTAAAGCATGAGTGCAACCGTATCAACAGTACAACTAAATCTCTCCCATGAGCATAACGCTGTCCAAGGCTTCCTAAGAATGCTTCACTTGCCAAGCAGCTCTCAAGCAACCACTCGGGCTACGCACAGATTAGCAGACCATATTATCGGCCTCCTTACAGGTAAGACATTGGATCAAGAAGACAAAGACTTACAAACCGTTGGGTCATTCGGGTCCTCAAAGCACACCCAAAATCCAGCGCTAACACCACACGAGGACTCCAAGTGTAGCCATTGCAACATCCTTCAACGGAACTGGCAACAACTCATTAAGAGCGCGGGCACAGAAGAATACAAAATTCGCAGCATGCACTTTGACAAAACACTTGCCTTAACACGAGGAGTGCGGCTCATAGCCGCCGCAAGCGTCGCTGTGCTCATTGGGCTCGGCGCCTCCATTCCTTGGATGACCACAGCAGGCGTGGTTGCTGCGCTAGCAGCGATTCTGTATATGGGAGCAAACGTGTTCATGCATCGCAATGACCCAACAGTCTTGAGTCAAGACAGACAAGAAAAACTCGCTAATGTGCTTAATGTGTTCCTTCCCCAGCAATCGCTTACAACAGGCTCAGAGTCCACTTCTAAACAGCCACGGGGGCTCACTAAAGAAAAAGAAAAAGAACGTGAGAAGCAGGACGAGCCCACCACTCGAAGCGATTCCTCTGTCACTCTTAACACCTAACCACTCGTGACGCCGCCCTGATCTCAGGCGGCGTCACAACAAACAACATCTCCCTTCCCTCCACTTCATCAATATCAATCGCACGCACAGCACGCGCTCTTTTCTTAAAAGGGCGCGTGACATCATTTGCCAAGAATGCAAATGCGTTGTTATATTCACGGACACACACAACTGGAGGACTCATCATGACCCTGCGCACTTTCTCACTTCTACTTCTCGCTTCACTTGGCTGTTCGTGCGGGCGCGGTGGGGATGAAATGTCGCGGTTTCATGACGATGGGCGGGCTAAGCCGACGGTGGTGGTGGCATCGATGATCGACACGAGTTCGTTTGATTGTGCTTGGAATTTGTCGGAAGAGCTCACTTCGATGGTTGTGCGTCAGCTGGGTGGAAATGGGACTGTGTATGTGCAGGCAAAAGAAGATGTTTCGTTCATCGACAATCCGTTTGGGACGAATCTTTCTTGGGTGAAGGCGCAGTTTCCGCAATCCCAAGAGTTTGCGGTGTTTTTGGAGTTGGTGAAACACGAGACAGTGCCTGAGAACAAGGGAAATTTCACATCGATGCAAGAACTGTCTCACAATCTCAACATGGCGGTGCGCGTGCGGGTCATCGATCTGCGCGGCTCCTTCCCAAAAATCGTGCTCCAAGAAATGGTTCGCGATTCCTACTACATCCCAAAAACATTGCTTCCGACCGATTACAACCAAGTTGTTTGGGGAAGCGATGGGTACAATCAATCGCCGATGGGGATTGCGCACGCACACCTCACTGACGCCATTGTGGCTCGGCTGAACGATTACATCTTGCTGGCCAAGAGCCGGTAGTAGAGATGCTCCTCGTCTTTTTGCTCGCTGTTCTCTCTGGTGTACTCCTGGTCCTCGGTTGGCAAAAAGGCTTCTTTCGCTGGACGCCCTTGCCCCAGTGGAACCCGACGATTCAACTCTGGCACGTGCTCGGAGCCTTTGCCATCTACTTTGCAATTTGGGTGTTTGGCAGCGCCGTGTACGCCCCACTGCTGAAAAGCATACTCGGGGCTCAACGCTCCCCCATCGGCTATACGGCCTGGCTCGTGTTCCTCCTCTCTGCTTCCATTTTTGCAGCGCTCTCGATTTATCGATGCACGCTTCCCTCACAAGTGCGCCATGCCATTTGGCGCTATCACAAGACGCCCCACTTCCTGCAGGACGCCAAGAACGGCCTGATCGCGTTTTGCCTCGGCTTTCCCCTCGTGATGTTTGTCGGTCAGCTGCTCGAGTGGCTTTTGCAAGCGGCGTTCAAGATCTCCCAAATCCCCGACCAGTCGGCAGTCTATTTTCTAAAAATGACCTTTCACAACCCCCTTTATTTCCTTCTAGCCATTGTCTCCGTCGTCGTCCTCGCGCCGCTCATCGAAGAGACCTTGTTTCGTGGATTTTTACAATCGTTCATCCGCAAGCATCTGGGCCCGCGCCAAGCGATTCTCATCACCGCCCTTTGCTTCTCTTTTTTCCACTACGCTCCCGAGCAAGGCCTTGCCAACATTCCGATCATCGGCTCGCTCTTTTCGCTCGCACTATTTTTAGGCTTCTTGTACGAAAAACAAGGCTCGCTCTTCGCTTCCATTTCTCTACATGCAATTTTTAATGGCTTCAGCGCGATCAATCTCTATTTATTTGGTGAATGTTTTGTATGACTGTGCCTCAACTCATCGCCTTCGGCGCTTCTGATGTCGGCCTCGGTCGAGCAAACAACGAAGACGCCTGGACCGCACTCACCGACATCGGTTTTTTTGTCCTTGCCGATGGGATGGGCGGCCATAAAGCGGGCGAGGTCGCAGCGAAAGAGGCCATCGACACTCTTTGCAAAGCAGTCCGCACCCTCGCAGAAACTCCCTCGCTCAGCTTCACCGAACTCATCGTACGCCTGCGTCAAGCCATCGAGAAAGCCAACCGATGGGTCTACGAGATGGGACGGGGCTCACAGACGCTCCACGGCATGGGAACCACCCTTTGCTGCGTCTATTGGACTCACGAAGCCGTGTTGTACGCACACGTGGGCGACAGCCGCATCTACCGCTTTCGGGCCGCCAAGTGCGAGCAGCTCACCACCGACCATTCGTTGTTTGCCAAGTGGCTCTCGTTTGGGAAAATTGCAGAAGAGTGCGTCACCCCCTTTCCCTACAAAAACGTGATCACTCGCGCCATTGGCACCTCCACCCAAGTCCACCCCGAGATCGCCGTGTCGACCTTCGAGCCCGGAGATTTGTTTTTGCTCTGCTCAGATGGCCTCTCCGACGTCCTATCGCCAAGCGACATGGAAAAGATTCTCGGAAGATCGGACTCGCTCCAACAAGCGGCAAACCGGCTCATCGAAAAAGCAAAAATAAAAGGCAGCAGTGATAACATCACTGTATTGATCATTCAGCATGAACAGCAAAATTTACTTCGACAACAACTCCACGACCGCGCTCGACCCCAGAGTCTTTAAGGCAATGCTCGCCGACCTCCAAGGGCCGCCCGCCAACCCTTCAAGCGTCCATTCGTTTGGCAGAGCGGCAAAGAAGTTATTGGACGAGGCGAGGAAAGAGCTCGCAGCGTTCTTCGGCGCGCGCGAAACCGATGTGACATTCACATCAGGCGGCACCGAGAGCATGAACCTACTGCTCCGAGGAATCGGAGCGGGTCACATCATCACGACAGACATCGAGCATTCGTCCACGTACAACACCGTCCAAGCATTGAGTGCAAACGGATTGAAGGCCACATTCTTGAAAATAGGCCTCGAAGGCGCTCCGAGCGTTACGCAAGTAGAAAACGCCATCTCTACTGACACTTGCGCAATTGTCCTCTCCGCGGTCAACGGCGAGACCGGCGTAAAGCTAGACATCCACGCCATGGCAGCCATGGCGACGCGCCGAAAGATCCCGCTCTTCTTAGACGCCGTCGCCTGGGTTGGCAAAGAGCCCATCGAATGGCCGCATGGCGTCGCTGGCATGACCGTCTCCGCCCACAAGTTCCACGGGCCGAAGGGCGTCGGTGCCTTGATCCTCCGTCCTGGAGTGAAGCTATCGCCCCAGATCACGGGAGGCCCTCAGGAGTTTTCCCGAAGAGCCGGCACCGAAAACTTAAGCGGAATTTTGGGACTGAGCGCAGCGCTTCGCATCGTGAAAGAAACCCAAACAGAAATCACTCAACACCTCACCGATCTCTGCCGCCACTTTGAGTGCCAGCTCCTCCGCGCGCTCCCCAATGTGGCAGTCAACGGGTTAGGCCCCCGCGTAGCCAACGTCGTAAATCTCGCCTTCTTAGGCTGCGATGGCGAGACGCTCCTCCTCCATCTCGACATGCAAGGCATCGCTGCAAGCCACGGCTCCGCATGCGCGTCTGGCGCGCTAGAGCCCTCACGAGTCCTGCTAAACATGGGCCTCGAGCGCAAAGTCGCGCGCAGCTCAATCCGCTTTTCGTTCGGCCGTTTCAACACGCGCGAGGAAGTAGACATCGCCCTCGAGAAGATTGTGGGAATAGTGCGGGCTTTGGCTGATCGTTGAAAAATTATAACCACAGAGGACACAGAGCACACAGAGACTCTGAAACGCGCATTTTTGTACTTTTTCTCTGTGTTCTCTGTGCTCTCTGTGGTTATAACTTTTCTATGATCCATTCGCTTCTATTCGAGTAGCGAGCGGACCGACAAGGTCCGGATCCCTCGCACCGTCGGCTCTACGATCGTGAACTCATAGCCAACGATCCGGACCGTCTCTCCCTTCGCTGGAGGGTGATCTAGCTTGGCTAAGATCCAGTCGGCGAGCATCTCTTCTTCATTGCCTTCGAGATCTGCTTGGAATTGACGGTTGAATTCGCCGATGGACAGGGTCCCTTTTAAGGTGCGCTCGACGAAATGGCTTTGCGACTCGGGTCCCTCTTCGGGCTCAAGCTTTTCTTCAGGGCCAAACAGCGCATCTACGATCTGGTCTAAAGTGAGCAAGCCGGATGCTTGGCCAGAGGGGTCTAAGACCACGGCTAGGCTCTGGCCGTTCTTCCGAAATTGACTGAGGAGCTGGAGGACGGGGGTGTTTTGGGTCACAAACCACGGAGATTTGGCCCGTTCTAGAATTACCTGATGCCCTTGGGATGCGAGCAGATCGCGCAAGAAAACAACGCCTGTGATGTGGCGAGGAGATTGATGGTAGACAGCGAGGACTACCGGGCTGAGCGATCTTTTTGCAAACTGCTCGCGGACAGCTTGGACACTCATCGATGCGTTGAACACATCTGCTTTGGCCAGTGGGAGCATCACATTTCCGGCTGTGAGCTGCTTGAACTGAAACGTGGAGCGGACAAGCGCGCCGAATTCATCTTCGCTTGAGAGCGGCTCTTCAAACGCGAGAAGCACCTCTTCGCGCGATAAAAACAACGGCGTCTCTTCTGCTTTGCCCAATGCTTTATGGATGAGCTGAGAGCATTTATCGAAGATCCAAATCACAGGGCTGAGCAGCTTTGCAAATACGAGCATCACGGGAGAAAATGTCATGGCAATCTGCTCGGGATGGCGGCGCGCAGTAAATAAAGGGACGAGCTCTGCAAAAATCACGACGATGAACACTTGGCTCACAGGGGCCCAATCGGGATCGAGGTGGATCGACTCATAGAATCTGCGCGCGCACTCCGATCCCATCTGAAGGGCGGTGTTGATGCCGATGAGCGTCGTTCCAAACAGTCTCGACGGGCGCTTGAGAAGGTAGTGAAGCCACCGGGCGCGTGCGTTGCCTTTGCTCTCATAGTATTGAAGACGCACCTTGCTCATCGACACGGAGGCCATTTCAAACAAAGCGAAAAATCCTTGAACGACAATCGCAAGAAGAGTGAAGAGAAGCCACTCGATCACTTGAGCCTCCGAACATAGATGCGGCGGACCCGATTGGGATCGGCCGCGAGCACGTGGAAGGAAAAGTGCTCCGTTTCGTATTGAGCACCTACTTTCGGGATGTCGCCGAGCTGTTCGGTCAACCAGCCGCCGAGCGTCACGACCGATTCTTCAGACGGCAACTCAATTCCAAAGATGTCCTTAAATTCGGCAAGCTCCAATTTGCCACTGGCGATGATCACATCGCTGCCCGATCGCGTATAGAGGCTTTTATTGCCGGGCCGATCCTCGATTTCCCCGACGACCCGCTCGATGAGATCTTCTTGCGTCACAAGCCCGGAAATGGATCCATACTCATCGACGACAATGGCGAGACTTTCACTTCGCTCGCGGAGCGTCTTGAGAAGGGGGAACGCCTTGGTCGTTTCTGGAACGTAATAGGGCTTTTGCAAATGAGCCACTAGATCGGATCCGGTTTTGATCGTCGCTTGAGCCACAAAAAACTGCTGCATCGAGATGACGCCCAACAGATTTTCGAGCGTTCCCTCACAGACCGGAACGCGCGTCGTCCGCTGCTCGATAAAAATGTGAAGAAGCGTCTGGAGCGGCTCTTGGGTGTCGTAATAGAGCATCTCTTGGCGCGGGCGCATGTGTTCTTTCACAAGCGTTTCTTGGAGATCGATCGCCCCTTCCACAAAGCGGCTCTCTTCTTCGAGAAGAACGCCTCTTTCTCGCGATGTTTTGACGATGTGTTTGAGCTCATCTGCCGAAATTTCCTCTTCGCTTTTTAAGAATAAAAAAAGGACGCGAGAAATCCAGCTAGTTGCCCACGTGAGCGCATGGCGAAGTGGCTTGAGAAGTCTGGCCAAGCAATCGATGAATGGCGCTGTCCATCGGGCGATGGCTCGATTGTTTGGCATGGCGATGGATTTCGGAAGCACCTCGCCAAAAATAAGCGTAAGCGCAAGCGGAAGCCCCACCTTGAGGCCCCACCCAGAAACGCCTTCAAATAAACTCGAAACCGTGTTCTGAACCAAAATGTTTGCAAGGACATTGAGCATTAAAATGGTCACGAGCACCTCGCGCGGATGCTCCATGAGCTTTGCAATGAGATTGAGCCGCTTGTCTTTCGACAGGCGGTTTTGCTTAAGCTGGAGATGAGACAGCGAAAAAAGAGCGGTTTCTGAGCCGGAAAGCAGGGCAGAGAGAGCGATGAGCAAAATAAGCAAAACAATCAGAGATGCAAATAAAATCACTTGCGGAAATGAACTTTGAGAAAGCCCTCTGGCACAACTCCCATCTCGCGAAGCAAAATCATCTCGACCCATGCAGGATCGGACTGCGAGGCGATTTGGAGCGCGAGCTCCTCTTGAGCTTGAGCGGCGACCAAAATCTCTTTGTCTAACTCAACAGAGCGAAAGGTCAGTTCTGCCAAAACTGCTTTGCGCCCCCGAATGGAGGGAATGTAAATGGCCGTCGCCAAAAGACAAAAAGCAACAACCCACCACCCACGAAAAAACCAACGAAACAGCATACCCCGGCTCCCGATCCTCTAATCGCTATTATCCCGAAAAGAAATTTATCGCCTATTTTTTGTTTTTAAAGCCAGAAAAATTTTGATTTATGTCGCTGATACTAAATTATTTACAATTAAATTGCAGGAACCGTAATGCCCTTTTGACCCATGTATTTGCCCTTCCGATCGGCGTAAGTGACTTCGCACCGTTCTGCGCCCACAAAGAAGAGTACTTGTGCAAGCCCTTCACCTGCATAGATTTTCGCAGGAAGGGGCGTCGTATTCGAAATCTCGAGCGTCACGGTCCCCTCCCACCCCGGCTCAAATGGAGTGACATTCACGATGATTCCACAGCGCGCATACGTCGATTTTCCGATGCACAGAGTCAACACATTCGGAGGAATCCGAAAATACTCGACGCTCCGCGCAAGCGCAAACGAGTTTGGAGGGATGATGCAAGTCTCTGCATGAATATCGACAAAGGAGTTGGGCTGAAATTGTTTTGGATCCACGATGCTGTTATACACATTGGTGAACACCTTGAATTCTTGCGCGACGCGCAAATCATAGCCGTAACTCGAAAGGCCGTAGCTGACTAGCTTACGCCCATTGGACTCCCGCACCTGTCCGTCGACAAACGGTTCGATCATCCCATGTTCCAACGCCATCTTCCGAATCCATCGATCTGCTTGTAATCCCACGACTATCTCCTTTGCACAGCTCCACACACACAAAGGTAGCGCTTGAAATGGTTTTTCTGCTACGGTTTTTCTCATGAGCGAAAAGTTCATCGAATCTTCTTGGGAGCAGCCCGATCAACCGTTTGAGACACCGCTCCGTCCGCAGTCGCTCGACGAATTTGTGGGCCAAGACCCGTTACGCGAGCGGCTCGAAGTGTGCCTCCAAGCGGCGAAGAAGCGGCGTGAAGCGCTCGGCCACTGTCTTTTCTCTGGACCACCGGGCCTTGGCAAAACGACTCTTGCGCATCTGATCGCAAAGGCGATGGGAACGCAGCTCGTCGTCACATCAGGCCCTGCAATCGAAAAGCCGGGTGATTTGGCGGGCCTACTCACCAATCTAAAATTAGGCGATGTCCTCTTCATCGACGAGATTCACCGCCTTCCCACCATTGCAGAAGAATATCTCTATCCAGCAATGGAAGATTTTGCACTCGATTTACTCATCGATTCAGGCCCTGCCGCGCGCACTGTGCAAGTCAAACTCAATCCATTTACTCTCGTCGGAGCGACGACCCGCTCCGGATTGTTGAGCGCCCCCATGCGCTCCCGTTTCTTAACGCACCTTCGCCTCGAT
>CAYGHT010000013.1:0-20122 GCA_964349755.1 uncultured bacterium | reverse complement strand
CGGCGGCGACGTGGAGCATTCGTTTTGGCTCTGCTCCATTTTGCTCTCAGAGCGAGACGCCCTACGGGCGCATTTATCGACGCGCGGCATCGAGACGCGCCCGTTCTTTGTGCCTTTGCACTTGCTCCCGCCGTATGCGGACTGCGGGATGCATCTGCCGGTTGCGGAAGCGCTCGCAAAGCGGGGCATGAACCTGCCGAGCTTTCCGGGTTTAGGTGCAGAGCCGCTCGAGTTCATTTGCGCTGCCATTGAGGAGTTCGCTGCATGTACGATCTCGTGCTAATTGGTTGCGGCGGCCATGCCCGCAGCGCTGCGGACATTTATTTGGCCAACGAACCGACCGCGCGGCTTGCGTTTGTAGATATAGCCGCGCGCCCTGGAGAAATCCTCTTTGGCTGGCCAGTGCTGCGGGAATTGCCTGAAACAAACGCGGTTTTCATCGCAGTTGGAGACAATGTGCAAAGGAAGGCGTGGTTTGAGAAGTTCGCTGGAACTAAGAGGATCGAGAATATTCTATCGACAACGGCGCACTACGGCCGCGAATCCAAGCTCGGCATCGGCTGCATGGTCGGAAACTTTTGCCATGTGGGACCGCAGGCAGTGATCGGAGACAATGTGATCATCAATAATGGCGCAATTGTCGAGCATGAGACTGTGATTGGGGCGCATTCTCATGTGGGGCCAAATGCCGTTGTGGCGGGGCGGTGTCGTATCGGGGAGCTGGTGTTTGTGGGCGCTGGAGCGTGCGTGCGCGATGGGGTGGAGGTGTGCTCGGAAGTGGTGATTGGGGCGGGGGCTGTGGTGGTGAAGGCAATTGTGGAGAGTGGGGTGTATGTTGGGTGTCCGGCGCGGAAAGTCAGCGGGTTTTTGCGGGGTGAGTCATTCGTATTCGCTTAACTTGGCGGGATCTAAGACCAAGTAGAGCACAAGAAAGCAGAGGACAAACACGGTTTTTTGCCAAATTCGCAAGGTTTGTGTGTCTGCTTTGTTTCCAACCATATTTTGCTTTCATGTCAAAAAGCTCGATCTTGCCACTTTTTTCGGAGCGGTGCAAATTGATTCTTCATTTCGCAAAAACTGCTTGGTCACTCCAACAAAACCTGTTAGGCTCGGCCATCTATGCGCTGGATTCAACCTCAAAAGTGGTTTCTAAATGCACTTTTCCATTCATATTCTCTATTCCTAATTAGCGGAAACTTACTTAGATTAGTTGATCTTGGATTTACTCGACATGGCCTGTTAATTTCCGAGCTGATTCTGTATTTTTTTATATTTTGCTCTCTGTTTTGCTTTCGATTTTCGTTCTCGGTTTTTCTATATTTGATAGTCTTTATTGTTAGTTTATCTGCAATCTATGGGTCTATTTATAACGAATTTCAGTTTACGCCACTTCTTTTCTCTATGCGTTTGATTGCAATGATTTTTACTGGAACAATCATGGGAAAAGCTCTCTACCTCAAGTTTGGTGATTCAATTCTAGAAACGCTTAGATATTTTGAAAAAGTTTATCTGAAAAACATAATGATTGGATTTGTCATTTATTTTCTTTTTTTTGACACGCACACTCTTTGGCCCTTTTTGAGTCTATTTGGATTTGCGTTTGAAGGGGATTCTCACGAAGGAAGATTCATCTCTCCTTACCTGTGTCCCAATCTTTTTGGAGCGATCGGACAGCTACCGTTTATTATTAGCTATCACTTGAGTTCTGTTTGCAAAGAAACTCGCTGGAAAACTTTTCTGTTTGGCGCTGCTATTCTTTTAACTTGGTCTCGAAGCGGACTTGCTGCTTTTGTTTTTTTATTAATTGGCATGTATTTGTCGTCTAAAAAGAAGGCATACTGGACGATAAGCAAAAAATCTGTTTTTTTCTTGCTTTTCGCTTCAGTGCCTATATTGCTGATTTTTATTTTCTCTTTTAAAGAAGTGCAGTTTTTCGTGGACCGGTTTATTCATATGAATTCCTGTCCAAGTGCAAAGGCGCGCTCGGACAGTTTTGTTTTTGGGTTAGACATAGTCAAAGAGCATCCATTTTGGGGCATTGGGTACAATTACCTCGCTACTTATTTGGCGGATTACACAGGGCTTTCATCAATTGACTCTTCTTTACTCTCTACATTAGTTACGTTTGGGTCTATTATTTTTGTGTCCGCTGTTATTTTATTTGTCTGTTGGTTTTATAACTTCTTGCAAAAGATGTTTGGATATAAACAAGAAAAGCCAGAGCTTTTCTTGTTTTTCAAGCTGCTTAGCTTCTATTTGTTTATTTGCATTGTCTTCACAAGCCAATTTAACAATCTTTTGTACTACCCGTTTTGGCTTGTTCCAGTACTGACAATTTTTTCTTATTTATCGACTTGTCAGGACAAATCAGAATCTGCCAACCGAAATAAATACGTCAAACGAATAGGATTACTAAGCTGAATGCATCTTTGCATTGATACTAGGATGGCCTATTCTTCAGGAATAGGAACTTATATTCGAAATTTAATCCCTCGCTTAGACCCTGTATTTAAGCTAACTTTACTTGTTGATCCGCAAAGACCATTTCCTCATTCAAATGCGGTCCCTTTTGAGGCTCCAATCTATTCAATGCGCGAACAGATTCTTTTCCCTTTTAAGATTCCTTGCTGCGATATCTTCTGGTCGCCTAATTACAACGTACCTCTTCTCCCGATTCGGGCTAAAAAACGAATCGTAACCATTCACGATGCCTACCATTTAGCTTACCCTCAATCGCGTCTTCAACATCTCTATGCTCGTTTCGTGATGTCTCGAGCTTTTCATCATTCGGATGCAGTTTTTACCGATTCCCAATTTTCTGCATCCGAACTGCGCCGATTTTTTTCCTCTTCTCGAGAGATTCACGTGATTGGCTTAAGCCCTAATTGGACGTTATTCCAACCGACAAAATCCACTCCCGTTTCTAGCCCTTATTTTCTTTTTGTTGGAAATCATAAGCCGAATAAAAATTTGGCAGGGCTATTGGAAGCTTTTGAGTTGTTCGTGGAAAAAACTAAGTTTCCACACAGACTGTGTTTAGTTGGGAAAAAGCAAGGACTCCGATCTGTTACAGAGTTAAAACCCTCTTCTAGAGTTTCCATTCTCGGTGAAGTGCTAGAAGAAGCGCTTCCTCAGCTTTATGCGAACGCTGCTGCGCTCGTTTTTCCTTCTTTTTATGAAGGGTTTGGGTTGCCACCTCTCGAAGCCATGGCTGTGGGATGTCCAACGATTGTCTCTTGCACAGCTAGCCTGCCGGAAGTTGTTGGCAACGCCAGTCTTTTTGTTAAGCCTGACAACCCTAGCGATATTGCAAATGCTATGATTCGAATTGCTTCTGATCCGGAATTGGTCAGTAGTAGCAAGACAAAAGGATTTGCTCAGGCAAAGCTTTTTTCATGGGAAAAAACTGCTGAAGGTTATATAAAAATCCTGAACGATCTCAATTCACTCTAGACCACGAGGAAAATATGGAAGTAATCGAACGGAACAAGTGTAGAGTTTCTGGTGGTCCTTTGACGGATGTATTTGATCTTGGATCGCTTCCGTTTTCTTCTTTTCCTTTGCCTAAAGATCCTTCTCCAAAACCATTGCCTCTTCGATTATGTCTGAATCAGGATTCGGCTTTGGTTCAACTAAAACACACAGTCGATCCAACCGCGATGTATAATCAGTATTGGTATATGTCTGGAGTGAACCAATCCATGACATTGGCTTTAAAATCGATTGTTCAAGAAGGGTTAAAAAGGTTAGGCAAGAACCTACAACCTGGCGATATTGTGGTTGATATTGCTTCGAACGACGGAACACTGCTTTCTGCTTATCCTGACAACTTATTCCGAGTGGGCATAGATCCTGCAAAAAACATTAAGCCTAAAGCTTGTAACCTCCACATTAACGATTTTTTCAGCGCGAATGCTTATAAAAACCAATTGGGTGAAAAAAAGGCTGAAATTGTCACAAGCATTGCCATGTTTTATGACCTCGAAAATCCTGTTCAATTTTGCTTGGATGTGCGAGAGATTTTAAATCCAGGAGGGCTTTGGATTATCGAGTTAAGCTATCTTCCCACGATGTTGCAGAACAATTCTTTCGATACAATTTGCTCTGAACATCTCGAATATTACTCTTTGTACTCAATTGAATACATTCTAAATAAAGCTGGATTGGCGGTTGAAGATGTAGAACTCAATGACGTAAACGGGGGCAGTTTTCGCCTATATATTCGGCACAAAAATCAGGTGAAAGAAAGTAAAGCAGTACAAACCATGCGAACTGCAGAAAATAAAATGAAGCTCACTGATGCTCAGACCTATATTGAATTTGGGATGAGAATCCAGAAAAACAAAGAAGAGATGCTTCAGTTTCTTTTAAAACAAAAAAAAATGGGGAAAAAAGTCATTGGCTACGGAGCTTCTACTAAAGGCAATACAATCCTAGCCTACTATGAGATTGGGCCAGACCTTGTCTCCTACGTAGCTGATCGAAATCCCATTAAATGGGGCAGAGAAACAGTCACTCGCATTCCAATTATTTCAGAAGATGAGGCTCGTTCCATGAAGCCTGACTATTTTTTAGCTTTCCCTTATCATTTCATGAAGGAGTTTATCACCAGGGAGACGGCCTTTTTAAAAGGCGGTGGCAAATTTGTTTCTCCCATTCCTCGCCTTACGATTATTTCGGAATAAGAAATGAGACTTGCCCTTGTACATGATCATCTATGTGGAATTGGAGGGTCTGAGCGGATTTTTCAGCATCTTTGCGAGGAATTTCAAGAAGCCGATATTTATACACTGGCTTACAATCCAAAGACAACTCTTCCCTATTTCGCAACCCGAAAAATCCACACGACATGGCTGAATCGTTTCGTGTCAAATTCGGATGCTTTTCGGTGGTCTTTTCCTTTAGCGACCTATGTGATGCAACGAGTTGATTTATCAAATTATGACATTGTCCTAAGCTCTTCTGCAACAACGGCAAAATATGTAAAAGCTCCGAAAGGGGGGCATATTTGCTACTGCTATATTCCTACGCGAGCACTCTGGCATTATGAGCAATACTTCGGGATTAGCTTTAAAAGATATTTGGTTCGTCCATTCCTTAATTTACTAAAGAATCGCGACTATCGTATTGCTCAAGAAGTCGATCGCTTTATTTCAATTTCAGAATCTTCAAAACAATACATCCAGCAGTACTACAATCAAGCCGCAGAAACAGTCTATTGTCCCGTAGAGACTGAGAAATTTACTCCCACCGAAAAAAAACTCGACCATTACCTGCTTGTTTCACGATTAGAACCCTGGAAAAAGGTCGAATATGCGATTGAAGCCTTTAATCGTTTAGGTAAGCCGCTAAAGATCGTTGGAACGGGAACAGAGACAGTAAAACTTCGTAAAATGGCAAGAGAGAACGTTTCTTTTTTAGGATCCTTAGACGACATTCAATTAGCCAAAGAATATAGCGCATGCAAGGCGGTTATTTTTACTCCTTTCCTTGAGTATGGGCTCATTCCTCTCGAAGCCAATGCATCTGGAACCCCGGTGATTTGCTATGGTCATGGAGGAGTCAATGAAACGATGATTCCTGCTGAAACTCACTCCAAAAGACCTCCAACAGCACTGTTTTTTTACGAACAGACAGCCAGTGCATTAATCGATGCAGTAGAAAAATTTGAAACAATGCATTTTGATCATTCTGCTTTAGTCGAACATGCGGCTCAATGGAATGTTGCATCTTTTAAGAAAAAGATGCGAACAGTGGTCGAACAACAATCTAAGCGTAAGAAAACCTCTGAAGTCTCTGGCTTAATTAAACATTGACTGCTTGGAAAATTGCTTCCAATTTCTGCTCTTCAGAGGCGAATGAATACAAAAATACAGTCCTGCAACAATTGTTCGCAGGAGTCCACAGAAAGGGAGAATTAGGCGTTAAAAAGAGAATCACTGTTGGCGTTTGACACAGGGCCCCCAAATGAACGGACATCGAGTCTACTGTAATCAACAATCTTGCACTTTCTAAAAGCTGCTTATACTGAGACAATGTCAGCTTATTACAAAAATTAACACATCCGGTTTTGGAACTCACAAAATCGGACTCTTCTTTGTCTCTTGAGCCTCTACCTGCTAACACAACCTCAAATTTTAGCTGCTTGAGTTTTTTGATTAATTTTATCCATGAATCTCGTTTCCATTCTTTTTCCTTCCTAGAGGCGCACATATGAATGACGATATAGTTACTAGGCAAAGTGAAAGGAGCTGCGGAAACTTGAGCAGGAAGAATAGTTAACGGGTAACGATCGCAAATTGGAACCCCTATAGCCTTAAGTGACTGTAAATGCTGTTGCCCTAAATATCTTTCAAACTCCGTCCATTGAAGCGGATGAGTGAGATAACTGCCGAATCCTGCAGTTAGGTACCCTATGCGAAGTGGGATCTTAGCTGCGTGTAAAAGAGGAATAGCGTTGGGGAAAAAAGGCTGTAAATCGATTGCCAAATCGTACTCATGGGATTGAATTTCTTTCACAATCCGCCTTTTCCCCAAAAAATGTTGTAAAGCTGCTTTACATAGTCCTATCGACTCTCGAGCATGGTAAAGGTGATTGAACTCATGAACCCATGTAATGTGAGGAATCACTTCTAAAGCAGATCTGCCGCGAGAAGAGATCAAAACTCCTATTTCAGCTTGAGGATACGCTTCTCTAAGCCTCTGGATAGCATGCGATGCAATCAGCACATCGCCTAAATTCCCAAGATTACTGACTAAAATTTTCTGAGGCGTCTTAAGGGTAGCCGCCGAAACATTTGGATGGATTAGCCGATAAAGAACATCAATCCACCTAAAAACGCGCCGGATGAGCTTCTTCTTAAAAACAAGCCCATCAACTAAAGGAGACGTGTCTGATGTCCGGGCAAGCATTTCTCTTTTCTTTCAAACCAATCTACCACTTCTTCTAATCCCTGTTTAAGAGATCGTACAGAGAAAGAGGGTAAGAGTCGTTTGAGTTTTGTGGTGTTGAGCACTTTCGATTTTGCACCGACAAATTTTGTCGTGTCATAATTTATCTGATCTGCCGAATACCCGACAACTTCACAGATTTGCTTGGCAAAGTGTCGAATGGAAAATCCTTCTCCCGCTCCAATGTTGATCCACGTGTTGCTGTGAGCTTCAACAAGCTTGAATGTAGCCTCGAGAAAATCCTCTACATGGATCAATTCTCGCATCTGATGTCCATCGCCCCAAAGCGAAACTGGCTCACGATCACGTGCTCCTCGCAAAATTTTTCTCACGAGATCAAAAATGAAATGCATCTGTCTTCCATCTTCGTGATAATTGGGTCCATAAAGGGTCGAAGGGACTAAGTATAGATAATTGAGCCCGTATTGTTTATGTAACGCGATCAGACCAGTGAGCAACATCCTTTTACCCATTGCGTAGGTAAACAGACTCTCGATCGGCGTTCCCTTAAAATAGTTCTCTTCTTCCAAAGGAAGCCCAGGGTCATATGCACAGCTTGTTCCCATGCAAACTATTTTTGCTTGAGGTTGATGCGCAGCCCACCAATCAAGAACGTGTGTGTTGATTTTCTGGTTAATCAGCCACTGTTCTCCAGGATGATAGAGACAAAAATCACCTGCTTGCGTCCACGAAGCGAGATGGTAGATACGATCAACCTTGCAAGAGACAAACTGGGCTAAAGAAGCTGCTTTTGTTAAATCGCAATTCTTCGAATTTGCCTCGAAAAGTTGATGTCCTTGCTGTTTGAGTTTAGAACATAAATGCCTACCTAAAAACCCAGATGCACCTGTAACTAAGATCTTCATAGAAACATGCTACTCCGCTTGAATTGGAAAATAAAACTCGACACCCTTCTCGATCAAAGAGCGGTTATTATTGAGTATTTCTTTTTTAAAGTTCCATGCCAAAACGTAATAAACGTCTGGAAGATTGGTCAGCTCTTTTTCAATGACTATCGGAATATGCTTACCCGGACTGTACAATCCTCTTCGAAGTTCGTTTTTTTCGACTAAAACCTCGACAGTCTCTGTTCCTATATCGAAGTAATTGAGAAGCGTATTTCCCTTAACTGGAGCTCCCATGCCAAAGATACGCTTGCCTTGTTTTTTACAAGCTCGCAAAAACTCTAGATTTTGCTGCTTGAGCTGCTCAGTTCGCTGAGCAAAATCAAGATAGGCACTGTATTGATTACAACCAGAGGCTATCTCTAGCTGCTGCATCTGCCTTAAGCGAGAACTCATTGGCCGTTTACCTTGATGAGACACGAAACCAATCACAGAACCACCATGAATGGGAGACAGATAAGCATCAAACAATTCAAGCCCATGACGGCTGAGTAACTCTTGAATCGTTTTTAAGGAATAAAAGAGCAAATGTTCATGGTAAATTTGATCAAATGCCACATTTTCCATGATGCTTTTGATGTACAAGAACTGAACGACAAAAACTCCATCTTCCTTCAAAAATTGCTCAATGGCCTCGGTCACGGAGTGAAGCTCTTCAAGATGAAAGAAAATCCCAGATGCATTCATCACATCAAATTTACGGCTAATGGATTGTGCGGTTTGTAAGTTGAAAAAAGCACGCAAAGTAGGAATTCCCTTCTCATTCGCAATCTGGGCAGCATGAGCCGAAGAATCAACGCCAAGAACATCATACCCTAGCTTTTGGTAATGAAGAAGCTGCGTCCCATCGTTAGAGCCAATGTCTAAGCAAGATTTCTCTTTTTTCTCAGAAAAAAATAAGACATCGACCTCTTTCGCTACTCGTTCAAAATGATCGGATAAAGAGCGAGTAATCCCAGACAAGTAAGTATGATTCGTGAACATGACCTCTTTTTTGACCGTGTGATCTAATTGCGCTGTTTGGCAATGATCGCAATATACAACTCTGAGAGGATAGAACGGCTCTTTGCCAACCTGCTCCTTCGTCAGAAAATGATTCCCCCACGGCTGATTTTTTAAATCAATCGCCAGACGAAGGTCTGTCCCATCACAAATTCGGCATTTCATGAACTTTCTCTACACATTTTTCAGCGCATTCTGCTTTAGAAAAGGATACGCTCTGATTATCTCTAAAATCCCATCGTCTAGTGTTCGAGTTGGTCTCCATCCCAATCCTTCTAGCTTTGCATTGCTCACGATATAATCTCTCTTATCTGGATCTTCGCCAATTGGAGCGCTATGAATATAAAGCCCTGGAACATAGCGTTTGATTTTCTCACAAAGCTCTCTCTTACTAATATTGGCATCTGAAAGCCCGACATTAAAAGCTTGACCTTTCATCTTCTCAAAATTCTTGATCCCAAATAAAAACGCATTGGCCACGTCCTTTACATGGATATAATTTCTCTTAAAATGGTCCTCAAATAGAATGATGGAGCGATCCTGACATGCACGAAACGTAAAATCGTTGACCAACAAGTCAAGTCGCATTCGAGGAGAAACCCCAAAAACAGTCGCGAGACGAAAACACACGGCTCGCCCTGAGCTCAGCAAAAGCTCTTCAATAGCAACTTTCAACTGACCATAAAGAGATACCGGTCGGAGTGCACTTGTTTCATCGCAAAATTTGTTTTTCTCGCCAATTCCATAACCACTATTGGTATTGGGAAAAAGAATGCGTTGATTTGGCGATGTACTTTTTAGCAGCATTTCAACCGCATCAAAGTTAATTAACTTCGCTAGCGACGGAATCTGAGCGCATGCAGGCGCTCCAACAATGGCTGCCAATGGGATAATCACATCTGCCTCTTTGATCAGAGGCTTCATGAACGACTCGTTACAGACATCTCCTTGAAGGAACTTAAATTGAGGGAATCGAAAACAAGAAAGTAAAGAAACCTGCTTGAATGACAGATTGTCCACGACAGTAACAGCGTAGCCTTCTTCGAGAAGTACTTGAGTGAGAACAGAGCCAATATAACCTGCGCCGCCCGTAATCAAAACATGTGTATTTGCATTCATAAAATTGCTCTTAGTAGTTGTTGAGATTGAGAATACGAATCAGGAGTCCCAATGTCGATGAATAAACCAGTACACTGAAAACCGAAAAGGCGATTTTGTAAGAGCAATGGAAAGACGTCTTTCTCAAGTGAAAAAGCATCTCCATGACTCATCCATTTAAATACGTCTCGGTTGAGCAAATAAGCACCGCAGCTGACGAGCCCTTGCTGATGTTTTTTCTCTACAAAATTGCGTACTCGACCGTCTTGAGCTAACTCTAGCGTTCCAAAGCGGCTGGCATCGTCCATGGCTCTATATGCAAGGGTGGCATCAGCTTTGTTTGCTCGGTGAAAGCTAAGAAATTCTCTAAAGGGAAGATCGACATAGGTATCACCATTGAGCACTAGAATGGGGTCGCTCTTTGTTTTATCGAGCGCATTCTTCACTGCCCCGCCAGTCCCTAGCGGCTTATTTTCATAGGAATACTCCAATGGAAAAGAAAACCCGCGAAAAGCCTCGACAATCTGGCCTGCCAAATACCCGAGAGCCAGAGTAATTTGAGTAATTTGCCCGGAAAGCACCAATTGCTGAACGAGTAGCTTGAGAAATGGAACTCCCTGGATCGGAGCTAAAGCCTTTGGTAGGCCAGGCACTGCTGCCTGAAGTCTCGTGCCAAATCCCCCTGCTAAAATAATGCAATCCATTATTCTTTCATGTAAATGATTGAACTACCTGAACTTTCAAAGCGAAGGTCCACCTGCAAGAAATCTTTTAGCACTTCTTTCACTTGCGGTTGTAAAGCTGGCTTTACAAAGAAAGCCAAAAACCCCCCACTCCCTGCTCCACAAAGCTTTCCCCCATAGGCGCCAGCACCAATCGCGCGCTCATAGGCCTGGTCTATGAGCGAGTTTGAAATCTTGCTGGAGAGCTTCTTCTTCAACTCCCACCCCTGATTTAACAGGCTCCCGAGCTTTTGAAGCATCTCTTCAGATTGAGCGTGGACAATGATGTCTTCTGCTTCAAACACCATCTGAGCCATTTTCGCGAGGTATTCATCATTGAGCTTCTGATCTGTTTTTTCAATTTGCTCTTTCACTACATCGCTTGCGAATCTGGTAAGGCCTGTATAAAAAACCATGAGGTGCGATTCGAGAAACGCTGTTTTTTCTGGAGAAATGATCAAGGGTCTTACTTGAATCGAAGAATGGTTAAATTCAATGATGTTCAAGCCCCCAAAAGAGGAATGAAACTGATCTTGAGAACCAACATTTTCTTTAATTAGCTTCTGTTCAATGTGGCAGGCTTCCTCAGCCAATCGCTGCTTTGAGACTCTCGCTCCTCTAAGCGCGTACAGTGCGTTCAGAAAACCAACTGTGAACGAAGAGGAAGAACCCAACCCTGTTTTTGCTGGAAGATCTGAAAAAATATGGATGTCTAAATGAGTGTCTATTCCTGTGAATTTTAAACACTCTCGAATGCTTGGGTGCTCAATCTCATCGATATTTTTAACAAGCTCTGTTTTTGAGTATCCAATGCGAATCTTGTGATCAAAAAACTGACTCAACGTATTGACACTAACGTAGGTGTATTTGTTGATCGTCGCGCCGAGAACGACACCTAAGCATCGTTGAAAATAGCCTGGATAATCGGATCCTCCTCCGAAAAAACTAATTCGAACAGGTGTCCTTGAAATGATCATCATGACAGCGGCTGATTCTAGATATCCGCAGCAATTTTTGCCAGCGCTGTCGCAAAACCTTGCTCAGAATGAAACTCGTGATAATGCGAACGCATGACCTGCAGTTTTCCAGCCACTTTTTGGTCTGAACAAAGAGTGCATAGCCGATTGATCAAATCAGTTTCATCCCAATCAAAAATCAGTTCAGAAAGGCCAAATTTGCCAAGCTCATAAGCCATCCACGTTCCTTGCGTGACAACAGGAATTGCACCCATGGAAATAGCCTCCACAAAAATACCCGACGTGCGGTAACGATAATCCTCACGAAAATAAGGCAGAAGAATGAGGTTAGCTCGCTGCATCCACTCGACGTACTCTTCTCGAGAAAGCACTGTGGGAACAAAGCAAACCGAGCTCTCCTGGGAAACAGCGCCTTTTGCTTTCTCTGCCATCACTAGCCGAATATCGGACCTTTCCTTCATAGAACTCACTAACTTCTGAATAGTTATAAGTCCCTTATCCTCTCGAATCAGCCCTCCAGGCCACCAAAATAGTAGAGGAGCGTCGATCGAACTCGTTTGCGTCTTCCTCGCCTGTTCAGTATGAGGAATAGGAACGACCGTAAATGGATGGAAAAGTCTCTTTTCTAGCGCCCTGGCAAGTAAATCGCTATCAGTCAAACATCGAACGCGATTTTTGAGTTTTCTACAGAGCATCAAATGAAAAAGCCGCAATAAAAACGACTTCGTTCTCCTGTTTTCAAGATCGTACCGGTGCAAAATCCAAAAGCGAAAGCGCGGTTTTAAGAAAAAAAGCGCGATCGTAATTGAGACAAGATGCGCCAATTCGAAATGCTCAAGAAAAACAATAGCCTGCTCATTTCTTTCAATGCTCTGGAAGACTTTTCTGAATGGCAAAACGTTCGCAAGAAGGGTCTTTATTCTCAGGAAAAACCCTTGACGGCCGTCTGATTGATCATGAGCTAAGCAAGAGGTCCAATGGGAAGGCACCGAAGAAGCAATTTCTGCCTTCTTAGGGAAAAAGGCAAAATAGCTCCATCCCATGGATCGTGCCGCTCTTTGGACAGAAAGATGGTAATGAAGAATGTGCCCAAGTTGTGAAGAAAGCTTTGGCAAAAGGGAATAAATTTGAAAAATGCTCTGCATTTAAATTCATTCAGCCCGAAGAACAAATACCGGTTGATGCCAACCGTTTGAGAACTGGGAAAGCTGCTTGTGTTCATACCCACACGTATTTAGAACCTTCCATCCATCTAACAATAATGGCAACCGTTTAGATCCATACACACGATGAGCATTCCAATAAATATGATCAATGCCTACAGGAATCGCTAAAAACAGAAGACCTTCAGGTTTTAGCATGCTTTTCATCTGTTTCATTGCCTTCAAGTCTCCTTGCGGATCAATAGGATCCCCGTACCTTCCTAACCCATCATGTTCAATGCTAGAAATAGAAATTAAAGCATCAAATATTTCTGGACACTTCTTGTATTCGTCTACCGTGATTGTTCGAATATCCGGATGCTCAGAAACGATCTTATTGTAATCAATTGCTATAGGCTTTCCCCCATATATCAATACAATGGCTTCATACCAAGGAATCGTCGAGCCAACAATCCCGACTTTTTTGCCTTTGATCACACTAGAAAATTGGTCTAACGCTTCATACAGAAAGCGGTCTGTTGGGCCATAGTAACTTTCTCCCCGCATTTGAGCTTTGATCTTATATGACTCTACTGCGGCAACGTCATACACAAGTGGACGTTCCGGTGGATAACTGTTGTCAAAGTAATAGGAAGTAACCCCAATTTGTCCATTCAGCGTAAATTGCGAAACTAGTTCGGGAGGAATGGACTGAGAAGGAACAGCAAACAAAACTTGCAAAAGAAAAAACGGGGTCCACCATACTTTAAACATGCTTAGTCTCCAACTACTTTGTTACTTGCTTCGAAAATCACAATTACAAACAATCTTCTTCTGTAAGCAGCGAATCTCGCTGCTTACAGCAATCGTGTCAAGTAAAAAAGTTTGACCTCTTGGAAAACTTTCTTTATAAATTGCGAGTTGAAACGCAGGAGTCTTCAATGAAACATTTTTTCTGGCTATTATTTTTGCCCACGATCGTATTTGCATGGGCGACTCTCGGTCTTTTCAACGAGTTTCCAAATCGCTATTTCGTCGAAACAGGCTCGCTCAGAGGAGAAGGTGTCATTGAAGCCCTTCGGACGGGCTTTACAGAAATCCATTCTATCGAACTCTCTCCTCACTATCATTCTTATTGCAAAGATACGTTTTCTCACCTTCCTCATGTGCATTTTTGGTTGGGAGATTCTGCAACTCTCTTAGAAGAAATCATTCAGAAGATCGACAAGCCCATTACTTTTTGGCTAGACGGCCATTACTCCGGAACTGATACCGCGAAAGGCTCAAGAAATACACCTATTCTCCAAGAACTGGCAGCAATTAAAAGACATCCAATTAAAACACATACGATTCTAATTGACGACGTTAGACTGTTTAGTTCTGAGGAATTCGATCACATCTCGCTTTCTACAGTGAAACAACTGATTTTGGAAATCAATCCCAATTACGTCATCTCTTTTAAAGACGCTTTTCAAGAGAGAGACATTCTCGTCGCTACCGTTCCATCTCCTAAAGAATAAAGGAACCTCCATGTTAGTTAACTACGAAGGTGCCGAATTTAAGGTGGGCTGGAGTTCGTCCATTGAACGACACTTGATAAAGCAAGCCGTTAAGAAGAAGCTAGGGCGATGGATTGGCAAGCCATCCCAACCAGACGCCTACTTAGAATGGTCTCGATCTCTACTCACGAAAAAACCGTTTTCTATTGTCGTTGATGTGGGGGCGAATATTGGAACCACAGTTTTGCCTCTTGCTGTCGAGTATCCCACGACAAAATTTTTCGCGATTGAACCCCATCCTTTGCCAGCATCAAGTCTCATTCAAAATTGCCAAAACAATCACGTGCAGAATGTTTCTCTTCTTTCAGCTGCCATTGGTTTAGAAAAAACAGCGCAAATCCATACTTGCCCTACGAATAGTGGAGGACATCGTTTAACAGGGTTCCAGGGCAGGAAGGATATTGAAAAGTGTGCCATATTTGGACCTATCAACGTGCCAATGCGAACTCTCAGCGATGTTTTCACCGATTTCAGCATCAAGCATTGCGATATACTCAAGATAGATACGGAAGGTTATGAGTTTTTTGTGCTGGAATCGCTTGGCAATTTCTGTCCGGATTATGTCATTGCTGAATATGGCCCGGAAGGATTAAGGCAAGCAGGCAAGTCCGGTTGGGAAGTCATCGCCTTAATGTTGAAAAAGGGATATCGATGTGCAGTTCTCGGATCTAACATAAGCATCGATTGCGAAAAAGAGATCCCTAGTGTACCTGACTTTACCGTGATTGACCTATTATTCTCTTTAAAGAAACAGCAAGCCCATTAAACACTATGGCAGTCTTTATCATTCGAGTTTTTGCAGTTTTTTTCTGCCTTTTAACCACAGTTTTTACAGCAGAAAAACCATACGTTACTTGCAATTTTGCAGGACAACTTGGCAATCAACTGTTTCAAGCGGCGGCCGCGATTGCTTACGCGCGAGATCATCAATCCAACGCCATTTTTCCTACGATTCAACAAGCCATCGGCGGGGCAATCAACTATCAGCATGTTTTTCATCGCCTAAATACAGCTTTGCCCTCTTCTGCGAAAAGGTCCTTTTATGATTATTACGAACATCTGCATACTCATTACACAATTTTCTCTCCTATCTTTCACCAAGAAGGCATGAACATTCGTTTAAATGGCTTTTTTCAAACAGAGCGATATTTCATTCATCACGCTGACTACATCAGAGAGATTTTTTCCCCATCTCCTGACATCCTTGTACAAATTCACAGGAAATACGGAGAGTTATTAAAAAATCCCACAGTAGGAATCCATGTCAGGACATTCATTACGGATGGTCGAAATCCACAAATTGTTGGAATCGGCGGCGCTAGCTGGAACTATTTCCTCAGAGCAATTCAGTGTTTTCCAGAGCACTTTCATTTTCTTATTTTTTCGGATGCAATTGAATGGACCAAGAAACATTTTCCACCATGTAACAGAGCTGTAACATTTATTGAAGGAAACCCTCACTACATCGATTTTTACCTGCTGTCGTTATGTCAGCACCAAATTATTTCTCCTGAATCTACTTTTTCATGGTGGGCAGCTTGGTTGAACCGCAACATTAAAAAGGTTGTCATTGCACCCAATACCTGGAGTGGGAGAGAGGACAATGAAACGATCCCAAAAGAATGGATAAAAATCCCAATCCAGTAGCGCGTCTTACCGATTTGGATTATTCATCCTCTTCAGTCACAGCTTCTCGAGAAGGTCCTTCTCGAGATATGTTCAATAAAACTTGAGAAAGCTGTCGCAATCGCCCCTTCAAAAATGCAAAGGCTTTTTGTCGAAGCAAAGGGCTGGGCAAGAAAATTAAGCTAGCTAATCCTCCCAAGCTTATAGCTAAGCAGACACGCGCCAAATACCCCCATCGTCTAGAAGCACAGTAACGAATTTGATGAAGACACTGAGAGTAAAAATCAACTTGGAGCATTCCTTCTTGGAAAGAATCTTCAATGACTTCTACTGCAAAATCATGCAAGCGATAAACAAGGGTCAAAATGAGAAACTTCGTCAACAAAACTTCTCGTGCCGATTCACTCTCAATTTGCTTTAATCGGAGCAAAACCTTCTCTTTTGATAGAAAATAAATTGCATCACCCCAAACCAATTGAGGTTTTGAATAGAATCCAAACGTTTCATTGAAGCGAATCCAACGATGCTTGCGAAGATCGAAAATCTGAAAGCCTGCTTCTCTTAAGAATGAATCTACCTCTGGAAAAAGAGGAGCTTTAATGTGTCTTGGATTTAAAGATACTTCAACTTGAATCCCCAAACAAGAAGTATGCAAAAAGCGTTGCGCTCCTTTTAAAATTGCGAGATCTGCGCCTTCTGCATCAACTTTTATAAAATCAGGAGAAGGATATTGTTGTAACACACTTTCCATCGTTTCCATCTCAATGGATTCGGTTTTTACAACTTCGTGGCAAGAGCGATTGAGAAAGACTTGTAAATTAGGATGAAATTCAAAAACGCTAGAAGCGGGTGGAAATTTCGATAAATAAAGAGAACGTTTTTCTTTATTTTCCCAAAGACCCTTAGCAAACACCTCCATTGAATGACTTGAAAGAGCCGTCGCCCTAGGATCAGGATCAAAAGAGTAGAAATGACAAAACCCTTGAAAAGGGTCCCATCTTTTTTCAGGCCCTCCAGTAGATCCAACATCCGCAATATGCAACTTGTCTTTAGTTAAGCGAGTCGCAAACAACCCGATGTTTTGAATCATCTTAGGAGTGTAAAGCCGCTTTACAACCGTCTTCAAACTTCTGTACATAAATCTATACCGATTCTGCTTGAAAAGTCGGAGAACCCTGCGCACGGCTTTCTGCTTGAAGCTCCCAAAAGCGACTATAAATCCCTCTCTTTTCTAAGAGCGTCCAATGTTTTCCTTCCTCCACTATTTTCCCCTCGTCTAAAACGTAAATATAATCAGCGTTAACGATCGTAGATAAACGATGCGCTACAACCAAAATTGTACGATCAATACGGAGCGTTTCTAGCGCATTTTGAATTAATGACTCCGCATGGCTATCAAGACTACTTGTTGCTTCATCAAGTAGTAAAACTTCAGGATTCCGAAGTAACGCCCGAGCAAGAGCAAGTCGTTGTCGCTGCCCTCCAGACAAACGAAACCCCCTTTCTCCAACAACCGTTTGGTATCCCCCAGGAAGGGTTTTAATGAAATCCTCCAACCCTGCTAACTGAGCTGCATGAGAAATTTCTGACCATGCCTTAATTTGGAATCCAAAGCGGATATTTTCTTCAATCGTGTCATTGAAAATAGAAATGTCCTGACTAACTACTCCGAGACGATCTCTACAACTGCCAAGAGAATACTCCCTTAAGTCCGTTCCATTAATATAAATGGCTCCGTTTGTGGGCTCATAAAGCCTTAGCAATAAGTCCAGAATAGTCGATTTGCCGGCTCCCGAAGCCCCCACAAATGCAACCGTTTTACCTTGAGGAATTTCAAACGACATTTCTTGGACGGCAAATTCTTGGCATGAGGGATATTGAAGACTCACTCGTTGGAAACAAATGCTAGAATTCAATTTCGAAAACTCTTTCCCCGATTGAGAGACAAACTCTTTTCCCTCGTCTTTTAAGATTTCTTCAAGCCTCAAAATTGACCCTTTATGAGTCATGATCGTGCCCAAAGCTCCATTGGCCGCCTGAATGCGAACGGCAAGTCGATGCGTTAACACCAAAAATGTAATCAGCAAAGGGAGCATTCCTTCTTGATGATCAGAAAGGATCCATATTCCAGCAAAGAGCATTGCTGTAACAAGAAGAGTGCCAAATAGCTCATTAATAGACGGGATGAAATTGTGCCAAAAATACACCTTTTTGCTAGCGGTAATAATCCCATCTAAAATCTTTCGAATCCGGCTGAAAACATATTCTTGTCGATTATATGTATGAACCGTTCGAATCGCTTGAATCGCTTGAATTGTGTGTTTTGCACAATCAACTATCCCATCCGTAAGCACATGAGAAGATCTCCCAATATTCCGTACAATTGACTTATGAAGTCCTCCTATAATTGTCAGAAGCAATAAGGTGACACAAGCCAAATAGACATTGAAAAACAGCATCACTCCAAGCGTGGCCAGAATCATAAAAAAAGACACAAGAAAGCGATTTGCAGAATCCATGATGACATTCATCATCGCCGCGGGCGTTTTTGTATATTCTGCCAAATCCCCCACCTTATACTGGCTCACATTGCGGTAGCTAAGGCTGAAAATTTTTCGATAAATTTCCAGCTGTGACTCTTTTTGTATGCGAAGGGAAAGAAGAGAATTTGCATAAAGAGCCACACCTGTAATCGTACTGCGAATTCCCTGTAAAACCACTGCCAAGACAATGAGAGTTATAAATAGAGACTTACGATCCATTGTCTTTAAAAAAGGGACCCAAGAATGAAAAAAATCTAAAGATGAGCTAAGGCTAGACACAGGATCATTCGCTAAAACTGAAAGGCCTGCGAGAATCAGAGTGAATGACAACCCTTCAAAAAGAGCCGCTATCAAATTGGGAAATAAAATCGATAAAAAAAGCCCCATATTTCGATAGCGAGGCCCTACGCAAATCTTCCACAGTCCCGGATATTTTTTCCTAAATAATCGAGGGGTCATCAACATTGAGTTATTTTTGCCTTTTTAGCAGCTTAAGATCCTCAATATACTCAATCTTTAGCGAATCTGGGAAGCCCCAATAAAAGAGATGGAAAAAATTTTGAAAGTTAGTACAGTCGAACCCTTTTAGACACCGGCCTAAACTCAATAAATGAGGATGACTGATGAAACTTACTCGATGGAATCTTTTTGCATTTCTCCTGCTCTTCCCCTACATATTCTGCATCGCAAAACCTCAGATTTACGACTGTTTCCTTTTTTTTAATGAATTAGAACTGCTTCAAATTCGTTTAGACGAAGTATACGAACACGTTGATCGCATCGTTCTTGTAGAAGCCAGGGAATCGTTTCGAGGCAAACCAAAGCCTCTTTACTATCAAGAAAACCAGCACTTTTTTAGAAATTATGCAGACAAGATTATTCATGTAGTGGTGAATGACCACTGCCCAACTAATGATTGTTGGACAAGAGAACAATTTCAGAGAAACCAAATCAGTCGCGGCCTACAAAACTGCTCTCACGAAGACATTATCTTAATTTCAGATCTTGATGAAATAGTCAGAGGAACAGACATACAAAAATTCATCGCTCCCCTTATTGCTCATGAAAAGATTGCTGTTTCTGCAAATCAACGTTTTTTTCGATGGTATCTAAACCGACAAAGCAACGAATCCTGGATAGGCACTATCGCCACTACCTATCAACATCTACAGCAAAATACTGCTGAACATTTGAGACGCAAACGAGGAGAGTTTTATCAATTTCCAGACATAGGATGGCATTTCAGTAATATGGGTGGACTCAATACGTACATCGCCAAAATAGAAAACTTCTCTCATCCTGAAGCCGACACCCCCCAAAACAAAGATCCAGCCAGAATTTATCAAGGTGTGCAACAAATCCTGCAGCTTGTTTCTATTGACTCAACCTTTCCTCGCTACATCCAAAACAATCAGGAAACGTTAACAAAGCGTGGATTAATAGATTTTGAGGGAAACAGAACTTACTTTTAGGAGAGCACATCATCTACTCCTCTTAACCCAATAAGCGTTGCTGCTAAAGTATTTTAGAGCCCCCCGTAAAATGGCTCAAAATCATCGATTTTTCTGAGGCCAGGACTTGCAACAGACTCTTTATT
>CAYGHT010000012.1:0-20193 GCA_964349755.1 uncultured bacterium | reverse complement strand
AACGATAAAATAGTGGTCCTTAAAAAACGGGTGCGTATCGCAAAGTCTTTTTGCAGATGGGTTCATTAAGTACAGCGTGAAAAAAAACGTCTCTGATGCGCATCTCAAGATTCATGCGATTCGGGAAGAAATCATCTCGGATTCCCTGGAAGCGATGACGTGGGACGTCGTCGAATGGGGCTATGCGATGAGTTTGAGTAAAGAGGTTGTCGTGTACATCGCACGCGCGCTTCGCAAGTATTTAGAAAGGCTCTCTACCTCCTCGCTTTGGACTGCCGAGCAATTGATTCGCAATGCGTTTTTTGCAATTCATCCGGGAGGACCGAAGATCTTGTCGCACGTTCAAAAGATCTTGGGGCTTTTGGCCCCTCAACTCGCTCATAGTACAGCCATCCTCAAGGCGCATGGGAACATGTCTTCGGCCACGCTGCCACACATCTGGAAAGCACTTCTGGAGGACCCAGCCGTTCCCAGTGGGCCCATCGTGAGCTTGGCATTTGGCCCTGGCCTCACCCTTTCTGGCTGCATCTTGGAGAAACTATGTGGCTGACCGCTCTGATCCCATTTGCCCTTCAACTGATCGTAATTGCCCTCGATGAAGGGCTATTCCACATCCGGCGCGGCCTTCCAAAATGGGAGCAGATCGGCCACCCGCTCGATACGCTGACCGTTCTTGTGTGCATGGCGTACGTCCTCTGGGTGCCGTTCACTTCCTCGACGCTCATCGGCTATTTTGTTTTGGCCAGTTTTTCAACGCTCTTTGTCACAAAAGACGAGTTTGTGCACCACGCGCATTGCCCTCCTGCAGAGCAATGGTTGCACGCCGTATTATTCACGCTCCATCCCATCACGCTGACCGTTGCTGGATTCATCTGGCCGGTAGTGCAGGGAGTCCCCGTGACTTCGTGGATTGCCGAGTGGCTCGACCATCCGCGTGAATTGCATCAGTTTTTGTATGCCCAAGCAGTTGCCATGACTTTATTCTTGTTGTACCAGGTCATCGCTTGGAATATTGTGTGGAGGACCAAGCCGGTGAAAACGAATGATCAATAACGCATTTTACGACGAGCTCGGCGACGGCTGGCTCCTTCGCTCAGACCATCCGATCGCTTTACTTCGCGCTGAAAACAACGTCCGCATTCCGTGGATTGAAAAGCGGCTCGCCGAATCGACAAAGCTCCTGGACATTGGGTGTGGCGCTGGACTGCTCGCAAATCGTCTTGCACTCCGCGGCCATCAAGTCGTCGGCGTGGATCTGTCGGAAACAACCCTAGAGGTCGCCAGACGCACCGATGCCACGCAAAGCGTCAAATACATTCAGGCAAACGCGTATTCGCTCCCCTTCGAGACAGACAGCTTCGATGCCGTCTGCGCAATGGACGTATTAGAACACGTCGAGGCCCCCGAGTGCTTACTCGCGGAAGCTGCCCGCGTACTCCGGCCTGGCGGAACCTTTTTCTTCCACACATTCAACCGCAATTGGCTCAGCTACCTGGTCGTCATCAAAGGCGTCGAGTGGTGCGTGAAAAATGCGCCACGCAACATGCACGTCTATCCCCTCTTCATCAAACCTCAGGAACTCGAAGATCGTTGCGCAGACTACAAGCTAAACGTCGTGGAACTGCGCGGATTTGCCCCGAAGTTACTGACCCGCGCCTTTTGGAAAATGGTGTGGAAGCGCGAAGTGCCGCAGGGCTTCACGTTTAAGTTCACGCGGAGCTTGGCGACCGGGTATTGCGGGATTGCGACTAAAGAGTAGAACCTGCCAAATACAGTGGATAATAGCGCGCTTTTTTTGTCGGCCGAATATCCAGAGGTCGCTCACTGAAAATAATCTGGTAAGGCGGCGCATATTTTTCTGAGAATACGTTTAGACTTGCCGCTTTGACGTTCAAGCCTGATTTAACCTCAATGGGGATGACCGATCCATCTACTTCGGAGAGAAATTCCAGTTCCGAATTCTGTTCTTGCCAGCTAAATAAGCTGTCTCGCCCATGGCCGATCAGCTCTTGTGCGACAAAATTTTCAGCAAAATAGCCTTTATAAGAGCCATAGTCTGAATCTAAGATGACCTGAGGTGGCAAGCCACTCATCATCCCGAGGATTCCCACATCGAATAACAGAAGTTTAAAGAAGTTTTCCTTCGCATAGCCGCTGAATGGGAGAAAACCGGTATTTACAATGTGTACCTTGACGATAAGACCCGCGGCTTCTAGCCAATCAATTGCTCCAGCTAACCGATCGTAATGTGCTACTCCTGGAACTACGCCCTTAAATTTAAAGCGCGAAAACGTACCATTTTGAACTTGCTGTAATTGACTTGGGACTGCGCGAAACACCCGATCGATGTGCATTGCATTGATCTTTCCTGAGTGTTTTGCAATGTCTGCGTAATACGTATTGACCAAGTCGTCTTGTTTTTTTCTCACCTGCGAAAATGCATCAAAAAGATTGTTTTGGATCTCTGCGCAATAGGTAGCAACGACTTCAGGCAATCCTCCTACCACCAAATAGTGTCTGAGTCGAGCGCATAGATAGTCATGTACAGTTGCCGGAATTGAAGTAGTTTCATTGAAATGCTGAACAAAAGGCAATGCTTTGTCGTCAGTGGCCATCAAGAACTCTTCAAACGACATTGGCCGGAGTGTTTCAAACGTCACTTTGCCCACCGGAAATGAGCCTGAATTCAGATGGAGTCCTAACAGAGAACCGGCGCCGCACACGTGAAGCTCGGGACAATCTTCCTGAAAATACTTCAGGCTCGTCAGCGCCTTAGGCGCCGCCTGAATTTCATCAAAAATCACCAAGTCCTGACCGATGTGAATGGAGCGACCAAGAGAAAAGCTCAGTTCGTTTAAAATGCGCTGTGGAACGAGGTCGGCCTCAAAGATTTTAGCCAGAGCTGGCTCTTTCTCAAAATTAAAATAGTGATATTGAGGAAAGTGCGCTCGCCCAAATTCTTTCAAGAGGTGGGTTTTGCCAACCTGCCGAACCCCTTTGAGTAGAAGTGGTTTGCGTGGAACTCTCTGCTTCCATTCAAGCAGACGACTCATCATCTTGCGTTTCATGCATCATCCATTTTGTGACAAAACTGTCACTTTAATGTAATTAAAAGTGACATTTTTGTCACTTTTTGCATAAACAGTTTGTTAAACACCTGATATACAAGACTTTTCTTTTACACAAAGAACCATTCCGTTCGGGCTGGAAACGCCAAAAAATCGCTCTCCCCGATTCGTTGTCCCTCCACACAAGTCTGGCGTGACATCGCCAAAATCCCACTCAATTGTATAGCCCGTAGGCGCTAAGGACTCCCATCTGGAAATCACGTCTGAAGAGTTGCTTTGTCTCTGCACTTCTTCGCTTTCTTCTTCACTCAGACCGACAAAGGCGAGGAGTTGGTTTGAATGAAACACAATCCGCGAAATCGAATACGCTTGCATCAGCCAAAAGAGCTTCTGCGGAAGAACGTATATCGTGTCCTGGGTGGCAACGAGATTGCAGCTTCTCGAGGGGGTTAAGGTGATTCCAAGCTCACTCCACTTTAATTCTTCAGCGCATGCAACTTGCAGACCACTTTCACGAAACGTAGCGGTTTTTGCGATCAGCGCAAACGTGTGATCGAGCATGAGCATGAAGTTATCCCAGGAAGGCGCTCGCGCCATTTTCTTTGGATCTATTTTTAAAATGCGCTGTGCTTTCTGCAAGTCCGAAAGGATCAATGGATCATCTGGATTTAGCTCAAGTTCATTGCTTGTTCGAAAATAATCCAAGAATTGCGTCACTTGAGAAAATCTCGCAGACTGCTGAGACTGCTGAAGGTACGACAAACAAAGGGCAATCAACTCAGGTGAGACGCCTCTGATCGCACTTTTCAGGAGTGCAATCCGAGGATCTTGTCGAGTTGGAGCTGGTGTCATCGTCGTCGATATACTCATGAATGGCCTTCAATCATCTTCGTTGAAGAAGGGAGTTTCTGAAGCGTGATGCACATAGATTCGGAGCCCGAAACGCCCGAATCTTCTTCAAAAAAATCCGTGTCTAGGTCTTGGATTCGCTTCTCTGGAAACTTGTTTGCCTTGTAAAATGTAGGATCGCCTTTCATCGTCCAGGTAAGCTGACAGCCCTTGGGAACTACCTTTGTTACCCACTCGTTATCGAGATTCTCTGTTGCTTTTTTTCGCATCATTTCTATATCATTAAGCCTAAGAGCTTTAAACGAAATTGATTGAAAGCAATAGAAAGAAACCTGAGCAACTGAGTATGCAGCCATCGTTGAGAAAAGTTGCTTAGGAAAAACGGAAAGGTCATAAGGGCTAGTAGTTAAATAGCAGTCCTGGTCGACCCGCAGTTCAATCCTGGAGGAATTTTCTGCATAAGTCCCATCCCAAGGAGTGTAGCTTGGACCGAATGCGCTGAGAGAAACAGGATAACTGCTTCTTGCCACAAGAATCAGAATCGCATCTACAATCTGGTAGAATCGTTTTGGATCACACGTTGTGAGTGTTTGAGACTGAGTTGCGCGAAACATGTGTCTTGCTGTGTTTAGCTTACAATCGGTACAGAAACTAAATGAACTTTCTTCAAGTATTTTACAAATTTTGTCCACTCCCGAAATGGAAAGGCAATCGCCAGCACCAAGAAACAATTGGTGTTCCTTAGAAAAATAACGCAATAAACCGCGGACCGAGAAATCTGTCCTTATATACGCTAAGCAAAGCGCAATCTGCGCATCGGATAAGCGCTTATTCGTGCCGCGAACTGAGTCTTTTATGATTGCAAATCGCGGATCTGCATTTAGCGCTCTGTCAACTGAACTTGTTATTGTAGTCATAAATCACCATTTTAATGAATGTTGCAAGAACTATGAACGATCTTTAATTATCTTCGTTGAAGAAGGGAGTTTCTCAAGCTTAATGCGCATAGAAATAGTGCCCGCAACGCCCGAATCTTCGTGAAAACGATCCGTGTTTAAGCCGCGGATTCGCTTCTCTGGCAGCTTGTCTGTCCCGCTAAAGTTAGGCGTACCTCTTGTCTTCCAGGTAAGCTTATAGCCTTTGGGAACTACTTTTATTACCCACTCGTTATCTGTGTTCTGTGTTGCTTTAAGCCTCATAAAAAATAAATCATCATTAATGCGGAGAGCTTTAAATGAAAGTGGTTGAGAAAAGGGGAAACACACTGAAGGAACTGAGTATGCAGCCATCGTTGAGAAAAGTTGCGTAGGAAAAACGGAAACTTTGTTAGTGTGAGTCGTTAAATAGCAGTCCTTATCGACCCGAAGTTCAATTCGGGAGGAACTTTCTGCATAAGTTCCATCCCAAGGAGTGGGGCTTGGACCGCATCCCGAGAGAGAAACAGGATAACTGCGTCTTGCCGCAAGAATAAGAATCGCATCTATAATTTGGTAGAATCGCTTTGGATCACACTTTGTGAATGTTTGAGAATAGCTTGGGCGAAATCTCCGTTCTGAGCGTGCTTCTGAGCCTACCTCACAATAGGTCCAGAAATCCCGTGAACTTTCTTCAAGCACTTTACAAATTTTGTCCACTCCTGAAATGGAAAGGCAATCGCCAGCACCAAGAAACAATTGGTCTGTTCTTAAAAAATAACGCATCAAACCGCGGACTGAGAAATGTGTCCTTATATACGATAAGCAAAGCTCAATCTGCTCATCGGATAAGCGCCCATTCGTACCGCGAGCTGAATCCCGTATGATTGCAAATCGCGAATCTGCATTTAGCGCTCTGTCAACTGAACCTGTTATTGTAGTCATAATCACCATTTTAATGAATATTGCGAAGTAACTATGGAGTAATAAGCAATTAAATAAAATTAAAAAATTTGTAACTAATCGAAACTCAGGAGAAACGCGAGCGGCCTCTTGCGAAATTGGAATCAACCGTGCATTGTATTTCCTTCAATTCAAGGAGGTTCTTTATGGCTCAAGTCACACTCAAGGGAAAACCGGTCAGTCTTTCAGGGCATCTTCCGCCGCTTCACACAAAAGCTCCCGAGTTTACGCTCGTCGATCGCGATCTTCGCGATCGTCACCTTTCTGAATTCCATGGGAAAAAGAAGATCATCACTACGGTACCAAGTCTCGACACCGGCACGTGTAGCACCATGACTAAGCACTTCAATGAGGCTGCTAAAAAGCATCCAGGGATTGTGATTTTAACCATTTCGGCAGACCTGCCATTTGCACAAAAGCGTTTTTGCGAGCACGAGCAAGTTCACAACGTCATCACGCTATCCATGATGCGCGGAAAAGAGTTTGGAAAGGCCTACGGCGTGTTGATTGAGGATGGAGCGCTCGCTGGGTTGCTTGCGCGCTCTGTGTTGGTATTGGATGAGAAGGACCATGTGCTCTACAGCGAACTGGTGAGCGAGATTACGCAAGAGCCCAATTACCATGCGGCGCTGCAGAAGGTGTGAGTTTTAAACGGAGATTCGTCTGACGACTCCTGTGCCTTGAAGCAGAACGTGGATGTAAGGCGGAACATTTCGCCCGAGTGTGCGGTTTGGTTTCAATGATGATGTCCATTCCCAATGCCAACAAGAACCGCATTAGGCGTTCAATGGTGAATCCTGAAAGACGGCCCCGCAAAATCGCAGACACTTTGGGTTGGTCGACCTTCATAATTTCGGCAGCTTTCTTTTGTTTAAGCTTCCGTTTTTTTATGGTGTCGCTAATCAGAATGGCAAGGTTCGCTTTGGCCATCATTTCCTCTGGATTTTTAAATCCAAGATCGGCGTAGACATTGCCTGAGCTCTCGGTAATGTCGCTCTCTTTCTTTTTCATTGCCTTTCTGTCCTGAGCATTTCTTTGTAGCGAGATTACGCAAGAGTCCAATTACCATGCGGCGCTTAATTAAACCTAAAGTTGGGGATGTTGAACTTGGAAGCTCTTCGGAACCACGTCAAGGCGCCGAAGCTGACGGCGCCGAGAGTAAATGTCCCGACTTGCAAAGCGACGCGGATCGCTTCAGGGCTAAAGCCCATGGTGATCGCTTCGCCAATTGAGGGGACGATGTCGAGCAAGATGTCGATTGCAGGGATTTGTGTTGCGGGAAGAGAGCTGACAATCCAATTGGAGATGAGCGGCTTGCTCAAGAAAATAAGGGCGTGGAAACCGGCAAAAATAGATGCCGCGATGAATGCAATGCCCATGGCGTAGCCGATGTAGCCGCGCACATTTTCCGCTTCCGCTTTATTGATCAGCTTCTTTCCTGCTCCTAAAATGGCTTGAGCCACAGTGCTGGTGAGTGCGGTTCCTACAAAACTGCCTACGGTAAATCCTGCAATGGGTCCCTGAAGGATGAGCGCGACTGGCATGGAACCAAACAACAGCGCAGAAGCAAATCCGGAACCCATGATGATCGCTGTGTAAAAGAGGCTCCAGTGCACGTTTTCGTAGACTTGGATTACGCCCTGAGTGGTGGCGCTACGACCCCACTGGAGGAATTCCACAGTGCGTTGTCCTAAAGTTTTGGAGGTTGGTGGCGGAGTGGATGGGGCTGGAACGGGTTTTGGGCGGAGGGTTTTTGAACTTCTGCAATGAGCACAAAGAATCTGCACAGCAGCATCTTGAATCTTTTCGTCTTTAGCTCGCAGTTCGTGGCAATTTTCATGAGCTACATGAATTATATCTTGAAGGCATTGTGGATGTGGATGGCCAATCGGGTCTCCCAACGGCCTCTTTGTATGAGAGTCATGAGTGTCGGACCACTTATTTCCGCAGAGACATGTTTCCTCAAGCTCGCGGATCCGGACGAACTCATCTCGGCGATACACTCGAGGGGCTGATCGTTCTAACGGCTCTTTTTCGGACGGCTTAAATATCAGATAACTTGTGGCGCTCCCGAGTGATTGAAAAAAACCGCTACCCTCTACTGCTGCCATACCCTGACTCTCCCCCAGTTAATTTGGGCCAGCACACTAGCACACACACTCGTGCACATGCTACATAAATTTTTCAGGCGCTATAGCTTGGGTACTCGGGCTCCCAGACGCGCTCGGCAATGCGTCGCTCGAGCTCGCTCTCCTTGACTCCAGCGACGCCGTCTTTCACGGCTTGGGTTGCGACGGCAAGCGCGATCTTCTGACTTAACTGACGGACCTCCCCTATTGGCGGGAACAAACTTGCGGCGGGGTCCTTGAGTGCGGGAGAGGCTTTGGCGAGCGCTTCTGCGGCCTCTAAGAACATGCCGTCGGTCACTTCGCTCGCTTGAGCGGCGAGCGCTCCCAAGCCGACGCCTGGGAAAATGAATACATTATTGCATTGGGCGATGGGGTGGGTTGTTTGGCCGATTACGACTGGCTGGAAGGGGCTTCCTGTGGCGATTAGCGCTCTCCCCTTTGTCCAGCTCAACAATTCTTCGGGGATGGCCTCTGATTTGGACGTGGGATTCGACAAGGGGAAAATGATGGGGCGCTGAACGTGCTTGTGCATTTCTTCCACGATTTCTTGGGTAAAGGCGCCGGTTTGGGCGGAGACGCCGATGAGAATTGTTGGATGGGCGTTGGCGACAACCTCGTGCAGGCTTACGTACTCAAAGTTCTTCACAGCCCAATTGCTCAGCTCGGCTTGCGTGCGGGCAAAGGGGCGCTGCGAGTCATCGACGTTCGGGGTGTTGAAATGAATGAGGCCGTGTCGATCGACCAGGTAAATCTGTCGATGGGCGTCTTGTGAATTTAGCCCCTCGCGGACCATGGCTTGGGTCAGCATCTCGGCGATGCCGGTGCCTGCGGAGCCAGCTCCCAAAATAACAATCTTCTGGTCGGTGAGTTTGGCTTTGGTGGCTTTGATCGCAGCAAGAAGGGCGCCGAGTACAACGGCTGCAGTGCCTTGAATGTCGTCGTTGAAAGACAAGATGCGGCGGCGATAGCGGTCGAGGAGGCGGCGGGCGTTGGTTTTGCCGAAATCTTCCCATTGAAGAAGGACGTTTGGAAACCGTTTCACGATTGCGACAATGAAGCGCTCGACAAAGCGATCGTACTCGTTGCCGCGCATGCGAACATGGCGCCAGCCTAAATAAAGCGGATTGGCTAACAGGTCTGGATTGTCGGTTCCCACATCGAGAAGGACGGGCAGAACGTTGGCGGGATGAACGCCGGCAAATAGGGTGTAAAGACTCAGTTTTCCGATCGGAATGGTCATTCCGCCGAGCCCTTGGTCGCCAAGTCCTAAAATGCGCTCGCCGTCGGTGACGACGATGACATCGACCTGTTTTTGGCTCAAGGCGGCAACCATCGCTTCGATCTTGTCTTCCAGAGGATACGAGACGTAAAATCCGCGCCGATGCGAATAGAGTTGGCTGTATTGGAGCGCAGCTTCGCCCACGGTGGGCGTATAAATGAAGGGAAGCATTTCTGTGGCGTAGCGGAGGACGAATTGATAGAAGAGCATTTCGTTGCGATTCAGCAGGCTCATCAAATAGACGTATTTGCCAAGGGGCGTTCGTTTCTTGGAGAAATTGGCATAGGAGCGCTGAATCTGTTCTTCGATACTCGAGACATGGGCGGGCAGTAGGCCGTTTAATCCAAGGGCGTCTCGCTCTTGGGCCGTGAAGGCGGTCCCTTTATTGAGCAGTGGGTTCGTTAAGAGCTGAGCGCCGCGAAGAGCGGTTTTGATTTGCTTCATCATTCATCAATAGTCGAAGAGCTAGATTTATGGCAAAGCTCGCTCTGTATAGGCTCTACGGAATAAAAACCAAACGACGCCGAGCCAGAGGACGAACACCGCGACGATGGCTCCATTGACCCAGGCGGAAACCATCGTTCCTGCAACTGCCTGCAAGACGAGGACAGAAACGGCGACAAGCGCTTTGGCGCTTCGGTAGGCAAAGACGTCGATCACAGCTTTAGCGCGAAACTTTTCGTCCATGCGCATGGGGATATAGAGCATTTCGCGGATGACGCCAAAGAGGGAGAAATCGACCGCCTTGATGAAGACAAATGCTCCTGCAAGAACAGCAAATGTAGGAAGCGAGATCATCCATAGGGCGTTGGCTAAAAGCAGAATTGGGATCATCAGATGGCTGCGTCGAACGCCCAGTGTATGAACGAGTAGAGCAGAGCCGATGAGCTGGAAAAAGAGACTGATGACATTGGTTAGCGAAAGAAGCCGCCCGACGTATTCGGTGCGCAAATCTTTGTCGAGGATGTGCTGCTCCAGGTGCATATTGAACTGAAATTCCATGAGCCCCACCGACGCCTGCATCAACACCACGAGGAGCAGCACAGACACGAGCAGACGCGAATTAAATAAAGCGCGTAAGCCCTCTTGCGACGGCTGAAACGGACTTTCTGCGACCTGGCTGTAGCTGTACGCCTTTCGATAACTGAACCAAAGGGCGATGTAACAGGGCAAGGTAAACCAGAAAATGTGCTCTGAGCCAAGCCTCACCGCCATGAGACCCGGCACGAGGCCACCCACGATGGAGCCGAGCGTGCCGACGCCGAAGAGAAGTCCGTAGACGTATTTTGCAGAGCGTTGAGAAAGCGTGCTGTGGGTGAGCGACCAGAGTTGTTTGTACATGAACAGAATGTAAATGTCTTTCCACATGAACTGCAAAAAAATGAGCGAGGGAAACTGCTCGAGAAAGAGGGCCGTCGAGCTATTGACCACAACGATGAGCACAGCAATGGTGCCGAGCATCCGCAAAGGCCCTAGTTTGCCTAAAAACCGGTTGTACAAGCTCACGGCCAGGAGATTGAGCGGCACGGTAGCGAGCCAAATCCAGGGAAGAGCGCTTGAAGAAAACGCCGCTAAAAAAAGCGAGTTGCTCGCAGGGCGCGTGATGCCGTATTCGGCAGAAATCAAAAAATCGGCCAGCATGACAAAAAGAATGAAGGCCTTTTCTTTGGGAAGAAACGACGTGAGTTCGCTCCGAACGTTTGCGAACATGAAACTCACCCGGTCCAGTTTTCTAAAAACTGCACGAGCTGGTAGTCGTGCTGGGGCGCAATGTAGACCCAGTTGGCTTTTTTCGAGGGAATTTTACCCAGCAAATCGGACAAATCGCGGGCCCGTTGCACCACGAAATGGCGGCGCGAGACGGGAAACGAGAGGCGCTCGCCTAAGTCTTTTGGTTTATGGAATTCCCACTCGATGTCCGAGTCTTTGAGTTTGGCTGAGAGCTTGTAGGCTTGGAGATCCTTTTCCTGCATTCCTGTGGGCAGTGCAATGGCGCGAAAGCGGTGTTGACGGTAAATCACACACTGGGCGTCGACGTGGCCTTTCATCTTGGGATCTTTTGCAGCTTTGGTGAGCGAAGAGATGACATCGGTATCGCTCATCGACAAGTACTCCTCGACATTTTGCAAGATGCTCGGAGAAAAATTCGCCTTCATGTATCTGCGCAAATGAAACGTGTAGGCTTTGACCGAAGAATACTGATAAATGCGCCGGTACATGAAATGGCGCGAAAGAAGAAGCGCCTCGCACGACTCAAGGCCATTTTCATCAATCCCGAGCTGCAGCTCATCGCCCCCTTTCTCGACGCTTGGCAAAATCCGAAGCATTTCAATGAGCTGGTGGTAATCGAAAAGACCGTAGGAAACGCCGGTGCTTTTCGCATCGCGAAGCAAATAGTCCACCCGGTCAGCGCCAAAAAAATCGCCCGTAATGACCTCTGAAACGATCCGCTCCCAAGGCGTAAATGTTTTGCCGGTGAAGAGCTTCCATTTCGTCTCTCCAATCGCAATCTTCTGGATGTCTTCGACGATGTCTCGCTGGGTCAAATCTTCCGTGTACGCAGGCGCTGCGCGTAAGTTGTCCCAGACCGGCTTGAGGTGCTCGCTCTCAATGATCCGAAGCGTCATCCACTCGTGCCCTTGAACGCCGAGCAAGTCCTCTTCCGCCACATGCGAGAAAGGCAAATGACCTAAGTCATGGCAAAGGGCCGCCATCCGAAGCACGCGTCGCCAGTACAAAAAGTCAGAGGAGCCTTTGCGCGGCACAAAGTGGAATACGTCGGGACGAACCGATTTGCAAATCTTGTCGAACATCGAAGAGGCCAGCTCCATGACGCCCAACGAATGCTCGAACCGGGTATGTGTCGCGCCTGGATAGACGAGATATGCAATCCCCAGCTGATGGATGTAGTGCAACCGCTGAAACGGAACCGAATCGATGAGCTCTTTTTCAAACTCGTCGAACGGAATGAACCCGTGCACCGCGTCGTAAATCTTCTTATCCGAGTGGAGAAAATCTTTTACCATGAGCTTGAGTTTCCCAAATTTTTGGTTTGACAGAGCTGTTCTCTGGGCAATCTGCTACGTTGCCCTGCTTCGACAACCCCAAGGGGTTGCCTGCATCGGGTGCCCGCCTGCGGCGGCGCCTTGCATATTTCCCAGATAACAGCTCTGTCAAACCAAAAATTTGGGAAACTCAAGCTTGAGGGCTCCAAAGTATACACGAGCAGATTATTCAGGGCGAGGCTTGCTTTCCGAAATGTAAGCTTGCGATACCTGGACAAATTCGGCTTTTCTCTGGAGTTCTTTGAGGTTCTTCGCTCCGCCGTAGGTCATGCCGCTTCGGATCCCGCCAAGCAAATTATTGATCAACAGCTCTGCAGGGCCGCTCACGGGAGCCCAAAAATCGATCCCTTCTGCAACTGTCTTCTCTTTGAGGCCGCCGTAAAATTCGGTCTGGAAGTCGGCCGATGCCTGGCCGCGGAATTTCGCTTCCATGGAGTTTTTGCCGCTGCCGGACCGCTTGGTAGCTCCGCTCTCATTGGTGAGTGCAAAAAGCTTTCCAATCATCACCGTGCTTGCGCCAGCGGCAAGTGCGAGAACCACATCGCGACTCGTCCGGATCCCCCCATCAGCAATCAGTGGAACGCGGAGCTTTTCTGCGATGCGCGCGCAATCTTGCACAGCGCTAAATTGGGGAACTCCAAAACCGGTTACCATGCGCGTCGTACATGCAGCCCCAGGACCCACGCCCACTTTCACCGCATCGGCGCCCGCGTTGACCAGATCGTGATAGGCCATCGCCGTACACACATTGCCCGCAATGATTTCGTGGGTTGGATGCGTTTTTTTAAGCTCTTGAATCACCCGAAACATCCGATCCGAATGGCCGTGCGCGACATCAATGCACGCCCCGATCGCCCCCGCATCGAGCAATTGGCGCGTCTCATCGAGCTTTTGAATGCCGCAAGAAATGAACGTTTTCCCAGCAAAGCGTTTGACCCACTTGAGTTGCTCATCGAGCTTTGTGAACCGATGAAAGATGGGAATTGAGCCTGCCGCAAGAAGAATCTCCGCAAGCTGCTCGCTCATCACCGTATCCATGTTTGCAGCCAGCAGCGGAATCGACAGTTTTCGTTGCCGCGTGAGCCACGTTTCGAGCACCGGTTCGGTGCGAGAGGGAATGTTGTTGAATTGCGGGACTAAAGCAACATCGTCGTAAGTGAGCGCTAAACGCATAGGGCAGATTCCTTCCTTGTGATATTTTTACGTTACGCGATTGGCGCTCTTTGTGCTATCATTCTTTGGCCATGATCACCGTCTGCATCCTAGCCAAGAACTCCGCCGCAACGCTTGAAGAGACGCTCGAGTCCACCCGCAACTTCGCGGAAGTCTTGCTTCTCGATAATGGTTCCACCGATGCGACGCTCGACATCGCCCGGCGATTTTCCAATGTTCGCATTGTAGAGCATCCGTTCATCGGCTTTGGCCGTTTACGCAACAAAGCCGCTGAACTAGCCTCCAACGAGTGGATTTTAGCCCTCGATACCGATGAGGTCCTCTCCCCTCCCCTGCTCTCCGAGCTCAATGCCCTATCCCTCGAGCTCAAAACGATCTACTCCATGCCCCGCGAAAATTACTACAACGGCAAGCACATCAAAGGCTGCGGCTGGCACCCCGACCGCGTGCTTCGCCTCTATAATCGCCGTTGGACCCGCTACGGCGACTCCCAAGTCCACGAATCGCTTCAGATCCCCCCAGGAGGCCTAGAACAAACGCTGAGCGCGCCCATCCTCCACACCCCCTTTCGGAGCGCCGCAGAATTTCTGGCCAAAATGCAACACTACTCGACCTTATTTGCCCAAGAACACGCTGGAAAAAAGCGATCCAGCTGCGCCAAAGCTTTTTTTCACGGCGCCTGGGCGTTTGTCCGCTCCTACCTGATCCAGAGGGGGTGTTTGCTCGGGGCAGAGGGGTTCGCGGTGTCGCTATATAATGCAAATAGCGTTATTTATAAATATTTGAAATTATCAGAAAAGAATAAACAGATTGATTTTATAACAAATTTAAAATAAAATCGCATCAATTAATCTAACAAAACGAGAATGAGATGAATCTAATCAGTGCAACAAATTTTTTAGCTCAAGGCTGCTCTCGCACTTTATTTCTCAAAGTAGCCGCAAAAGCAGAAAAAACCACCGGACAAAAACCAACAGTCTCTCAGGCAATCGCTCAAACTGCACAAGGATACATTACTTGTTCGGCGATCAACAATGCGCTTAAAGCCTTGGACCAAGTTGCATTGCCAACTGCATTTGGATGGACCGTTCTCCTCATTCCTCCACTGGTTAGTCTCGTAGAACACAAGCTCGCTCCAGGCATTTCAAAAAAAGCGCTTGGAATGCTCAGAGAGTATCTCGGCCCTGTCTTTCGAACCGCTTTCGCTGTCTCTCAACTCGCGCTCATTTATTTTACCGGCAGTTTTGCAGCTGCTGCTGCAATCGGGTTTCTCGCGCTAGATGCACTTGAGCGCAACGGATGGCTCTTCGAACGAATTGGGAAAGTTTATGGCTCAATTCAAAAGCCCCTATTTCTTTTGAACGGGTTATTTCAAGCCACGACTTGGAGAAGTGGGATTATCAACACAGCGGTTAGACTCACAGCGATCGTAGCGATGCAATTTTTTCTTTCTAAAATTCCTGAACCTGGCGTTCCTCTCGCTTCTAAAGAAGCGTTGCTTCCAGATCCACAAAGGAACACAGGTCAGCTTTCTTCACAGATTTTGCGCGAGATCATGCAGGAAGACGATCCATGTAATCGCTTTAAACCCAATTTCCAGCATCTCTTCTGGAAGGGGCATTCTCCGACTCCTGATGTTGAGCTCAATGAGCTTCTCACTCAATGGGACATGCTCGCGAATAAGGCCGAATTTTCCCAGAAGATGACTGCTGGTTTGCGTGTCGTACTAAACACGCGCCTTTCCAATTGGAAGAAAATCCATCCTGACGGGATTTGTCTTCAGCAATATCACTATCTGCGAGTCATTGTGAATCACTTGAAAAGCAGCGAATGCACAGATAAGCAGCGAGTGGAGGTTTTAATGAACCTTGCGAAAAGCAGCCCCCCTGAACTAGAAAAGGCTTTCGCTCTTAGCTCTGAGCGAGACGGAACAATCCCTTTGCGCAAGGCCATTGTCCAAAATCTACAGATCTATCGAACGATACAGTATAGAAATAGCATGAGGCACCACGGGGCGGTACCAGACTGGATGATCACAGGATATTTCTACTTCTTCCAAATGCCATACCCACCACCTCCTAGCACATTCAAGGCATTACGTATTGAACCAGAGCCTGGCATGTATGGATCTTCTGCAGTAGGTCCGTTGGGGATCCTTCCGCGCCCCCAAGATCTTGCTACTCTAGAATTTTTCCGCCAATCTTGGTCTGATGAAGACATTCGCAACACACTAAAAAAGCTGGACTATGATGTCGAAAACATGGTTGACAACACCTGTTTTTCTTTTAGTGGGAAAATGACCAATTGGTGGCAAACATTCATGAAAGGCAAACCACTTGAACAAATAGGAAAGATCAGAGCCCTGTTCACAACAAGGAAGTCTCGACTAACCCCACGCAGCAGCCAAGCTCTTGACATAGCCGAAATTTCTGGCGTAAGAGCGAAAAATCAAGCTAAGTACAGATACGAAGACCAGGAATACACAGCAAAGCTAAGACGTAAGGCAGTGACCCCAGAGGCTGTGTTAGATGCTCAGCCCAATTTTGACACCGAACGAGCTGTCCTTGCCATGCTCTTCGAGATGGGAATCATCCAAGAGAAAAGCCCCCCAAGTCAGCGACCTGCACCTAGTGCGCAACCAAGAGCGGCGGCGCAAAGCTCAGCGCTTCACCCCTCTCTTGCGAGACTTGGGGAACCTCTTCCCCTTCCACAACGACCCTAGAAAGAGGCGTATTTTGTAAGAAAGTGTCATAAAATGACACTTTCGTGCAGAAAAATGAGGTTAACGCACGTCTTGATGTGCAGAACTTCCTTGCGGTTGAAGACAGAAAAGCAATCGCATTCGCATGTGATCGTCTTGGCTCACATCTTGAATGTAGTAAGTCTCCCAGCGCTTAACACTAGCTTCGCCAACATTCAAATAACGGGCGAAACCAACTTGCGACATACCGAGATCCTCTCGACATGCAACGATCTGCTCTGAAGTCAACAAATTGTGCAACCCTCGATACCTGTCTGCAGCTGCTCGCCGCAGCATGTTCATTTGTTTTGTATCAATGAATGGGGTTTTGCAATGCGCACACACTGGGCAAGGCAAAACAAATTCAACGACTTCATTCTTGATTGCAGGATTAAATTTCACGCTTCTTTCGATGAAGCGCTCGCCTTTACATGTCAAACATTTCATAACGCCATCATTCGGTAAGACTCATCCGATTTTAGGATGACATGGTACTAAAACCATTGGCGGGGTCAAGAATTATTTTAGACGCGGACTTAAGAGTAAACTCACTCAACCCACAACACCAAGCTCTTCAAGTACGACCCTTCCGGGTGAAACACCGACACTGGGTGGTCGTAAGCCTGCCGATGCCGTCCCACAATCTTCACGCCTCTCTTCGCTTCCAGGCTCGCTCGGAATACGATGTTTTGGAACAGCTCTTCGCTGACGTGATAGGAACACGAACAGGTCACGAGCAGACTTCCCCGCGCCATTTTCTCAATGGCGACGCGGTTCAACTCCTTGTAGGCGCGAAATGCGACGTCGATGTCTTCGCGCTTTTTCACAAATGCGGGTGGATCCAACACCACCACACCATACGAATCGAGGGGCTCGCGCGCGACAAAGGCGATGGCATCTTCGCAATAGAAGCGGTGGCGTTCAGCTTCCAGAGCGTTTAACGCCAAGTTTTCGGCGAGGGCAGGCTCACATTTTTTGCTGCTCTCAACGCTATCTACGTGGCTTGCGCCGCCTGCAAGGGCTGCGATGCTAAATCCGCCGGTGTAGGCAAAGCAGTTCAAGACCTTTTTGCCGCGACTCAGCTCTCTCACTTGCGCGCGCATTTCGCGCTGGTCGAGAAAGAGTCCGGTCTTCTGACCTTCGAGGAGGGCGACGCGGTAGGACAAGCCGTTTTCCACGACTTCGACCACTTCTTCAGGCTCGCCCCAAAGAAGCGCTCTCGCCTCCTGCATCCCCTCTTTTTTGCGCATGAAAGAGGTGGACTTTTCGTAGATGGCGCGGGGGGCCAATTTCTGGAGTGTCTCGACTAGCAAAGACTTAAGTTCCTCGAGCGCTGGGTGCGAGAGCTGCAAGACGAAGACGCCGTTGTAGACATCGACGATCAGGCCGGGAATGCCGTCGCCCTCGGCGTTGATGAGGCGAAATGCGTTTGTCTGCTGTGGATTAAAGAGCACCTGGCGCATTGCGTGAGCTGCCTCAATGCGCGATCCGATCGCATCCTCCACGCTCTCTTCGCCGCGCGCGAGCATGTGGCCAACGATCGATCTGCCGGGAGTGAGCATGGCAACGCCTAGCTTTTCGCCGCTTGCGGTGAACACGTCGGCTAAACTCCCTGACGATTCATTCTCTAGTGACGCGACCGCTCCGGAGTAGATCCAATGGTGGTGTTGCAAAAGCGGGCGCTCTTTGCCTTTTTTTAGACGCAGGCGAGCTTGGATTTTTTGCACGGCGCCCCCTTGTCTGATGAGCTGACGACGCGGCCGATGAGATCGTAATCAGTGGAGTCGGTGATCTCAACGTCGTAAATGCGGCCAAAGGCCTTGACGCCGCTGGCGTCGTTGATGATGATTTGGCCGTCGATGTCGGGGCACTGACCTGCGTGGCGAGCGCGCAAGAGCAGCTTGGATTCAGGATGGTAGCCCTCAACGATGGCCTTCAAATGGCGTCCGATCATCTTCTTGTTTTTCTTGGAGCTTGTTTTTTGTTGCATAGCGACGAGCGTTTCAAAGCGGCGCTGCTTGACATCGGCTGGGATTTGATTTGGCAACTTCGCGGCGTACGCCTCTTTTTCGAGCGAGAATTGGAAAATGCCGATGTGATCGAGCCTTGCTCGCTGAACGAATGCAACGAGCTCCTCAAACTCCTCGTCGGTCTCGCTGGGAAAGCCGACCATGAGGCTGGTGCGGATGGCGACGTCGGGAATTTCTCGCCTTAAATTATCGATCGTTTGCTCAATCTGCGCGCGGCTCGTAGTGCGGTGCATCGCTTTGAGGACGCGGTCGTTGATGTGCTGAATGGGCATATCGAGATAGGGGCAAAGACGGGGATCGCTCTTCATCACAGCGATCAATTCCTCGTCGATTTCGTCGGGATATAGGTAGAGTAGTCGCAGCCAAAAAGGCCTTGGATCCTGGAGCAATGTTCTCAACAGCTTACTGAGCGCCCCCTTCTCCTTGCGGTCTTTGCCAAAATCTCCGAGGTCCTGGGCGATCAAAATGACTTCAAAGACGCCCTGCGACAGAAGCGCTTGGAATTCCTTTTGCACTTGGGATTCCGACTTGCTTTTCAGCGGTCCTTTAATCGTCGGGATGATGCAAAATGCGCACCGCTTCTTGCACCCTTCGGCGATTTTGAGATACGCGTAATGTTTTGGGGTTGAAAGAGCTCTTGGAACTTCGCCCCATTCGAGATAGCTTCTGGCAGAACTCATGGCAAGTCCCGCTTCTCCTGCTGTGACGGCGTCGAGGATCTTTTCCACATCGCCAGAGCCGAGTAGGTAGTGGATGTCGGGGAAATTGCTCTGGAGCAGTTCTTTGTTCTTCTGGACCATGCATCCGGCAACGATGACTTTCGCCGTGGCCTTTTTTTGTGCAAACATCTCGCGGATTGTGTCGAGCCCTTCTTGGCGAGCGGACTCTAAAAACCCACAGGTATTGACGACGAGAAAATCGGCATCTTGCATCTGTGGAGTCGATTCGTATCCCGCTTTGAGTAAAAGGCCGATCATCACTTCTGAGTCGACGAGATTGCGCGCGCAACCGAGCGAGGTGAAGTGGAACTTATTGGAAAAGGTGATGTTTTTATCGAGCATAATCAGGCGCTGAAGTATACTTAATCGCTAACTAAAAACGCTAGGAAAAATGCAGTTCTTGGTCAAAAAATTCGCGATCCTTCTCTTTTCGCTTTGGTGCGTGGTGACGGGGACATTTTTTTTGATGCATGCAGTCCCCGGGGATCCATTCATCGGAGATCGGATCATTCCCGAAGAGGTTCTCCGCTCGCTGTATGCCCATTACGGGCTCGATAAGAGTCTGTGGGAGCAATATATAAAATATTTGAACGAAGTGCTCCACGGCAATCTTGGCGTCTCGATCGTGTACACGGGACGCCCCGTCAATCAGTTCATTCGAGAGGGGCTCCCGATTTCAGCGATGGTGGGGATGCAGGCGCTTCTTGTGGCAATTCCAGTGGGGATCGTGCTCGGAACGTGGGCAGCGCTCAAGCGCTCGGGATGGCAAGACAATTTGGCGATGGTCCTCTCGACGCTGTTTGTTTCTGTTCCCAATTTTGTCCTCTCGAGCTTGCTTCAATACGTCTTTGCGATCAAATTGCACATTCTTCCAGTGGCGCGCTGGGGATCGTACGAGCATCTGATTTTACCGACGATTGCACTGGCAGCGCTCCCGATTGCCTACATTGCAAGGCTTACCCGCTCGAACATGGTGGAAGTATTGCAGCAAGATTACATCCGAACAGCGCGCGCGAAGGGATTGCCGCCGTTTCGGATTGCGATTCGGCATGCGCTTCGCAATGCGATTTTACCGGTCGTGTCGTACTTAGGCCCGATCATCACCTCGATCCTCACCGGCAGTTTCATGGTGGAGAAAATTTTTGCAATTCCGGGCTTGGGTCAATGGATGATTCACAGCATCAATGGGCGCGATTATCCGATGATCATTGGGCTCACCATTTTCTTTAGCGCCTTTCTCATGGTATCGATGTTTTTGACCGAC
>CAYGHT010000011.1:0-22178 GCA_964349755.1 uncultured bacterium | reverse complement strand
GAGTAAGTGCCCAAATTATTGCCGGAAGTCTTCGTTTCCAATGCGTCGCTCACTTCCCATGTTTCTTCCCAGTTAAGAAAAGGGGCGCTGCGCAAGCTAGGCAGCCGCGTTTACACGGCCAATTTGAAAGAACAGCCGGAAGTGTTGGTGCGTCGCCATGCTTGGTTTTTGGTGGAAGCGCTATTTCCTGGAGCGGTCATTGTCGATCGGACGGCGCTCGAACATCGGCCAGCGACCGATGGATCTGTATTCATCATCTCGAATAAAAAGCGTCCAATCCATTTACCTGGACTCTCGATTCATCCGCGAAAAGGGCATGGACCACTTGCGGAAGACAGGCCGTTTATGGGAAGGCTTTTTTTGTCGTGCCCATCCAGAGCGTATCTGGAAAATATGCGCAAGACCCGCACTCGAAAAGGAGATGTATCAAGGACGATTTCGCGAAGCGAACTTGAAGCAAATCTGGAACTGCTTTTGCAATCAGCGGGTCCAGAGGCGCTTCAAACAGTAAGAGACGAGGCGCGAAAAACAGCCCCTCTCCTTGGGTTAGAAAAGGAATTTAAAGCGCTCGATTCGTTGATTGGAGCTCTTTTAGGAACGCGCAAGGCTCCTTTAACATCTTCCACAGCGCGTGCGCGCGCTCGAGGAGAGCCCTATGATTCCAAGCGATTGGATTTATTCCAAATGCTCTATGAAGAGCTTTGCTTTGCACCTCCGATTGAGCGGACAACTCAACAGACGGGTGGCACTCTCCCATTTTTTGAAGCTTATTTCTCTAATTTCATCGAAGGGACCGAGTTTGAGCTCGAAGAGGCCGCGAGCATCATCTTTGATGGGAAAATACCTAAAGACCGCCCAGCGGATGCGCATGACATCATCGGCACCTACCAGATCGTGGCCGACATTCACGAGATGAAGCGCACTCCCAAAAATGCAGATGAATTGCTGGCGCTCTTAAAGCGGCGCCATGCCCGCTTGATGCAGGGACGTCCCGAAATGAAGCCAGGAGAATTTAAAACGTCCCCCAATCGAGCAGGATCCACCCTATTTGTCGCGCCCGATCTGGTGGTTGGGACATTGAAACAAGGGTTTCGATGGTTGGAAGGGCTTCGCACCCCGTTCCAAAAAGCTGTGTACATGATGTTTCTCATCGCCGAAGTGCACCCATTTGCCGATGGCAATGGACGATGCGCGCGCCTCATGATGAATGCGGAGCTTGTGGCAGGCAAGCAAGCTCGCATCATCATTCCAACCGTTTTCAGAAATAATTATTTAGCAGCCCTCAAATCGCTGACCCACAATGGAAATGCAAAGCCACTCATCCGAGCCCTCGACTTTGCTCAAAACTACACCTTCCAGCTCGACTGGAGCGATTACGCCAAGGCGCGCGAGCAACTCGTGAAGACGCACGCATTTGACGACCCCTATGAAGCAGACGCCGCGGGAGTACGACTCATTCTTCCTTGAGCACAAAACCGAGTACCCGCTACACTCCAAGCTCAAAATTTGGAGCTTCTATGCATATTCTTATCGGCATGATTCCCGTTGTAGGCCAAGCAGTGCAGTTGTACGAGGAGATCTCGATGCGGCGAATAATCAACGATTACCCGGCACAGACGCCGGGTCGAGTGGATAACACACTCATTGCGCTGTCCAAGCTAGAGCAAACTGAGAGAAATGCCCGCATTAGCGGCGTATTCCAAGTTGTGCTGGGGCTCATCGTAGCCGTGGCGCTCCAGTGGGGTGTATTGGGCGTAGCGGGGATGGTGTTGGGAGTTGGATCCTCGGTGGTGAACCACGTGGTGCTGCGACGCACAAGGGCGTGGCATGCAAAGTTTGTCGAGGAAGAATATGAGCAATTTAAGCTGGGGGTAGCTAAAGCGCTTAATCAGTATGAACACGCATTTCAAGCGCGTTTTCTAGGGCGTAAGGAAAAAATAGATGGACTTGGCACGCTCTGTAGCTTGACCAAGTTTCAGCTCAAGCAGGTGACGGAACGATTGAAGCAAATGATGCCAATAGGCCTTCTCCGTAAATCGGCGAGCTCTTCTTCGTTCTTTATTTCCGTGGAGCAAACCTATAATGATTTGATCGAGAAAATCAAAGAATTAGACGCACATCTTCGCCCAGAAAAAACCGCACAAGAAGATGGCGGTGCCGCAGAGTGGGCAGCGTACAACGCAGTCAAGGACAAAGGGTTCGAACATGAATTGATCTACCGACGACGTGCTTACGAGGCATTTAAGGGTTTCAGCAACGCAATGACTCCGTTCATCGCAAGCTTCGCTGAAATGCCAACATCCAGCGAATCTCCTCATTCACTCACTTCTTCCGCCGCGCCCGCCCTCCCACCTTCGCTTTCTTGACTCCGCTGCGTCGCGCCTCACTGAGCGCAATCGCCACAGCCTGGCGCTGAGGACGGCCCGAATGCACCAGTTCTCGGATGTTTTCGCTGATGACCTCTTTGGTTTTACCTTTTTTCAATGGCATACAACTCCTCCTTCTTCTTACTGCGTTACGAACTCAAGTGCACTTGAGTGGATCGTGTAGCGCAATCTCTTTGGCAACGGTCCGTCGTGGAACACATGGCCCAAGAAGCTGTCGCACCCTCTACAGAGCACTTCGTAGCGCTTGAATCCCATGCTCCAGTCTTCGAAATAATGCACGCTATTTGAATGTGCGGGCTGCGTGAATGTGGGCCAGCCGCAGCCGATTTGATATTTGTCGCTGGAGAGAAAAAGCACAGCGCGGCATGCGGCGCACTCGTAAGTTCCTGGCGTTTTGGTTGAGACGTATTTGCCGACAAAGGCGCGCTCGGTTTTCTGCACTCGCGCAATGCGTTCTTCCCCGCCCTGTCCAAAGAGTGCGAGCGCAATCCATCCGCTCAAAATCCATGTCTTTACGCAGCTCATTTCTTGGGATATACTCCATTGGACGTATGGAAGAGAAGATCGAATCGCGGGTAGCAGTCGAAAAAGTGTGGGAGGGCTGGGCGAATATCCACAGCAGTGGAGAAAAGGGCCAAGCGGGGAAGTTTCGTTATTCCATCATCGATCTTGTGCCAAACAAGCGCTTTACGATGGTGTGGAAGACGCTTTTTGTGCGCCTTCTCTTTACTTACACGCTCTGTAAGACCCAGCGCGGCTCAGAGGTCGGCTTTGACGTTGCGATCAAGGGGCCGTTTGCGTGGGGTGTCCGTTGGTTTCTTGAACCTAAAATCAGGGCGAATTTACGCAATGCCATGCGGATGTTCATCCGCAAGCTTGAGGGGTAGGCGGCGAAGCTCTCGAAGGAGTCGCTTCCACTCTTTCCATTGGGCTTTCCACTCTCGCTTGGCGCTCTGCAGTTGATTGCGGAGCGTCGTGGGCGCCTCTGAGAGCTGTTGGAGGGTGGAGAGACGCTCCAGCACTCGATCGGCCATTTCTGTGACTTTTGGTGCCAGGGCGTCGTGGATGGAGGTTTTTAGCGCTGTGAGAAGGCGCTCTTTGTGCTCTGAGACCAATTGTCGAACAATTCGAAAATCGCTCGTTTTTTTGAGGTCTTTGGCAAGGCCGAATTTGCTGAGTGTCCAGATGATCCATTTGGTTGGATCGAAGTGATACCACCGAATGCCGTTGCGGTAGTCGTAGGCAAATGTGTGGTGGTAATTGTGGTAGCCCTCGCCATAAGTAAAGAGGCAAAGGAAGTAGTTATCCACGGCGGAATGTTCTTCGCTGTAGTGCTGCGCGCCCCAGCTGTGGGCAAGCGAATTGATGAACCAGGTGGTGTGATGGAGAGCAAATAGACGGACCCACCAGGCAAAGAGAAATGCACTCCAATAATCGCCGATCAACCAACCGACCGTAAGGGCGACGATGGCATTGGAGGCGAGCATGCACCAGACGTAGTAGCGGTGCTGAAATACGAGGAGTTTATTTTTGAGTAGATCAGAGACGATTTTTGGGTCAACGACGTTGGATTTGCGGAACATCCAGAGAAGATGGGCGTACCAAAATCCTTTTTTAATCGAGTAGGGGTCTTTGTCCGTATCGACAAAGGCGTGGTGGAGTCGGTGGTCATGGCACCACTGCAACGCGCTTCCTTGGGTCGCTAAGCTTCCAAAGAACAGGAATACAATCTGGAGGAGGGGATTGGTCACTTTATAGGTCGTGTGAGACCAGAGGCGGTGGTAGCTGACCGTGATGCCAAATCCAGAGGCGAAAACGAGGGCGACTGTCGTCCAGACGAGGGCTGCGGAAGGGAGGTTATGGAGGAAGTAGAGGGGGAGAGCGATCAAAAGAAATAGGTGATAGCCGATGATGTAGAGAGTCGTTGGCCAGTGAATTGGTTTTTTTTCCATAAGACCCATACTACCTAGCTCTAGCATTTAATTCCTCCTTTCAGTTACAACCAGCCTTTCTTATGCGATGTACCGGCTACTGCACAGCAGCAAATTACGAGATTCAGCGCTTACTCCAATCGTTTCAGGCGGGTGGATCGGCTCAATTATTTCGTAGCGTTGTTCACACACAACCAAAAGATGAAAAGGGCGTCAAGAAAGACGTATTTTGTTTTTCGTTTGGCGTCGTGGTGTTTTGGGGCTTTTCTGCTGAAGAAGAGATTTCATTTCTCGCTGAAATCAAGGACTTTGAAAAGGAACCGATTTCCAAGCACGAAGTCGATGAGTTTAGCTTCTCGTACGGCGATAAAATGCGGATTGAGGAAGACGAAATCCTTCTTCCGAAAAAAGACGCGCTCACGAAGTTGGCCATTTCATTTGCGATTGCCCAGTCGGTAAAACTCACGATCTTTGAAGATACCATCTTGAGAACGATCGAGCACAGCAAGCAAATCCCAAAAGATCTCGCCTTGCACGGCAAGATCCCGCTGTCTCGCCGCGAAACCTCGCGGAAGATGGGGGGGCTCTTTTTGGAGCGCAATTACATCAATTTACACACGGAAATTTTAGACACTCCCGAATTTTTCTGGGAACACGCTGAACTCGAGCCGTCCTATCGGCGGATGTTCTACTATTTGGACGTGGGAAAGCGAGCGGAGCTCTTAAACCGACGGCTCACGCTCATGCACGAACTCTACGAAATCTTGAGCAACGAGCTCAATCACCAGCAGTCGTCTCGACTCGAGATGACCATCATCATTTTGATTGTGATCGAAGTGGTTTTGGCGCTGCTTCGCGACTTATTTCATCTCATTTAGAATTAGAAGAGGCGGTTGAAGCGCCGATCGTGACTCCTCCTACAGACACAGAAGCTGTGAGCTTCTGGTTATTTAGGAGATTTAGTCCCGTGATGAAGGCTGCGAGTCCCATGAAAAAGACACTTTGGACTGCTTGCCAATTCGCAGCGGTCGCCCCGAAAGCCATCGCGGAGCTAGCTCCGATGCTGGCACTCAAGAAAATGATTCCAATCAAAATGAGCGCGCGGCTAGCGACTCCCTGAAATGCGCTGGCCTCAGGCTTTGCCTCAGGAGTTAAGGCTGGGCCAGAGCTTGGTAATGTATTTGTTATTGCTGCCATAATGGCAATTATTATGCAGAATGGATAAATTAACAGCAATTATGAAAGAGTTTTTATCTTGATTGCTTCTGGTCCTTTACGCCCTAAAGTATTTTCATACTCTACGCGCTGGCCCTCGGCGATGTGATGATTGGGCGTATCGAGATTCGAGCTGTCAAAAAAAATATCTCTTTGTCCTCCGTCTGGAGCGATGTATCCATAGCCTTTTTCTGCATGGAAAAATTTGACTGTTCCAACAGGCATTAGCCTTCCATTTCTGCGGGATCCCTAGAGAGCACCTGATGCTCGCCTTCGCTTTTAGCGACGAGGACAGCGCAGCAGCTGTCGGAAAATACGTTCACGGTGGTTCGGCACATGTCGAGCAGACGATCGACTGCAACGAAGAGGGCGATGCCGTCGGCGGGCAGGCCGATGGCTCGAAGGATGATCAGGATTGCGACGAGACTTGCGGCTGGGATGCCGGCAACGCCGATGGAGGTGACAAGGGCCATGAGCACGATTAGAAATTGGGTTGTCCAGGAGAGATCAATGCCATAGGCTTGGGCGACGAACATGGCGGCTACGCATTCATAGAGGGCAGAGCCCGACATGTTGATCGACGTTCCAAGAGGCACTACTAAGCTGCAGATCCGATTGGATACGCCTGCCCGTTTTTCGACGCATTCGATCGTGATGGGAAGGGTGGCAGAAGACGAACTGGTAGAAAAGGCGGTGACAAGGGCGGGGGCCATGGCTTTGAAATGGCGAAACGGTTTGACCTTCGCGATGAATCGAAGGAGCAGCGGCAGCGCAATGAACATGAATGTGCAAAGGCCGAGCATTACGGCCAGAGCAAACAAAGCGACGGGTCTTAGCGAGCTGATGCCCGTGGTCATGAACACCTTCGCAACCAAGCAAAAAACGCCGTAGGGAAGAAAGCGCATGATCACATGGGTGATGCGGATCATTGCTTGGAAAATGCCCTCGAAGAATTTTTGAAGAACTGTGGACGCGGCCGATTCAATGCGGGAGATGGCGTATCCAAAGAGGAGGCAAAAGAAGATGAGCCCCAGCATATTTCCATAGGAAAGGGCGTGTAAAATATTCGAAGGGATAATCTGCATCAACACGTTGACAAATGCATGGCCGTCTTGGGTTGCGAGCGTTGTTTTCAGGTTGGCCAATGCAATCGCTTCGGCCTCTGTTGCTGGATTGATGGCTTGGGCCGAGCCCGGATGAATGAGATTTACAAAGAAAAGGCCAATGAGGATTGCCAAGAGGCTCGTTCCGATGTAAAACCCAAACGTCCTGGCGCCGAGCCTTCGAAACGAGGTGTCGGCTCCGATGCGAGCGACTCCAGAAATAATGGAGGAAGAGACTAAGGGGACGACGACGAGGGTTAAGGCGTTGAGAAACACAGCCCCGAGTGTGTCAAAGAGGGGATAGAGCCGAACGCCCCACAACTGGCCGTCTTGGCCCAAGAGCGATCCCGTGAGGATCGCAAGGGCAATCGCCGCAAACGTAGCCCACGGCTTTTTCCGTTTTTTTTGCATAATCATTCCATCTTACGGATCGCTATTTTTAAACTCAAACACGGTTCCTCTTTGGATGTCGTGGTTTTGGAACCAACCCGCTGGGAGCTCAAGCGCGTATTTCGCAGGGCGTAGGCTTTGATAGGTCGGTAAATCGGTGGAAAAGAGGGGAGCAGAAGCCATTTCTTCGACATTGATGAGTTTTTGGCGGGCGTCGAAAAACCCAATGGAAAGGGGAATGTAGGTCTTTTTCATCCAGAACGTGAGAACGCGGGGCTCTTCATAGACGAAGAGCATGCCAGAGTCCTCGGGAAGCCTGCGCCGTCCCATGAGTCCGATCCGGCGCTTCTCCTCGGTTTCAGCGAGCTCGACTTCCAATGAGTAGCCTCCGAGCTCGATTTGCACCGCGAAGACGGCTGCGATTAAAAATGCCAACATATCAAGTGCAGAATACCTAAATCAAAGAATTCATTGAAAGTGCCGTTAAGGCTCATGTAGAGTAGTCAGTATGATCAGTATTTACCACAGAGCGCACAGAGTGTCCTCTTTTCTCTGTGTTCTCTGTGTCCTCTGTGGTTATAATTTTTCGCCTCTATTTGCTGCGGAATCGCGCTTGCACGATTTTTCACCGCAGCTCGAAGCCTGGGTGACCGGTCCCTTGCTCACCCCTTCCGCGGTTGTTGTACAACGAGGCCACTACAACATCGAACCCTACGTGTACGCCACTGCGAATACGGCAGTGTACGACAATGACTGGCACTCGACCTCGATCCCGACGCTGTGGACCATTAGCTCCCAAACTTCCCTGCAAGTAGGGGTCACCGATTGGCTCGATTTTCAAGTGACTCCCGTTCTGAATTGGAATCATCAACGCTCTGCCGGGTATTGGGCCCTTGGCGATATGGTCGCGCAATTCGACGCTCAGCTCTACCTCGCCCCGCTGCAAAAGTACTCTTGGGTTCCTTCTGTCCGCTTCACCCTCAAAGAGACAATCCCCGTGGGTAAATACCGCAATCTCAGACTCAATAAATCGAGAACGGATTCAAGCGGTTTTGGTTCTTGGGTGACGACTGCATCACTTGGATTTTCAAAGATCGTCGATCTCGACTCCCATTTCTTGGTCTACCGACTCAATTGCAATTACAGCTTTTATTACACGCCCGTCCATGTCACAGGGCTCAATGCCTATGGAGGTGGATTTGGCACGAACGGAACCGTTTATCCAGGCAACACGGCTCAAGTTCAGTTGGGCCTCGAATATACGCTGACCCAAAATTGGGTGCTCGCGCTCGATATGCAAGGAACGTGGGGCGCAACCGATCGCTTCACTGGCGATCGAGGCGATGAGCAGAGAAACAACGCGAGCTTGATCGCCATTGATTCGCTGCGCGCCAACATTCAATACAGCCTTGCCCCTGCCATTGAATACAATTGGAGCGGCAATTTAGGCCTCATTGCGGGGGTTTGGTTTACCGTAGCGGGGAAGAACACCGCTCAATTCACTTCAGGAGTAATCGCTCTAAATTATTATAAATAATTCATTATGTTTCAATTTTATACGCTCTCGTTTATCATTGTTTTATATTTAACGGAGGTTTGATTATGAAAGCTCTTCTTCTCGCGTCTTTTTTATTGACTGGCTCGCCCCTTTTAACTGCTGGCAGCTCCCCGAAACAAACAGTGGCAATTGCTCCTGCGACCTCGATGCAATTGGGTAGCGATGTCGTAAATCGTGTGCGCGCCGATTATTCCGCAGGTAAGTACAGTCAATTTTTGAAAGAAATGGACAAATCGTACGCAGAGGCGAAAGGGGCAAATGAGCTCACAGGTCTAATCGAGCTGCGCGCAGCTCCTGCGACCACCCCTCCCGACTCCTTCCTAAAAGGCTACGACGCTGTCCAAAGCGAAAAGAGCAAAGAGCTTTTGAAAGCAATCGCAGGCCAAGACGATTCTTCGTTTGTTCAAAAGGTCCGCTCAGCAGCTGCAACGTTAAACTCTGCAGCAGAAGAAGAGGCGCTAAAAGCGCTCGCCAGTCTAGCGACAAAAGCGCCAGGCACAGGAAAGACAGCGGATGAAAATAAACTCCTCGACATCGATCTCGAGTACGCATACAAATCGATCCACCTCGACAGTCTCGTGGCTGGCGGCGCTTCGATTCCCGATCGGAAAGAAAAGCAGTTAGTGCTCAAGATGGCCCGCATGGACCAGATGGCGCAAGCGGCGTCCAGTTTTGAAGACAAAGCGCTCAAGTCGCAAGTCGGTCTCATCGCAAGCCATTTCGATGCACGCCTCGCAAAAAGCTACGATTCTGCAGACTTAAACGCCCTTGCCCGCGGTAAAATCAAACCCGGCTCGCCGCTCGAAGAAAAAGTCGCTGCGATCTATCTCCAAGCCAACGACCAATTGGCTGAACTGCATGTGAATGCGAGCAACTCGTTGATGAGCGAAACGAGCTCGAAATAACGAGTTTGCTGTTAGTTACTCACCACAAAGAGCACAGAGGCTCTGAAACGCGTAATTTCATCCTCTTTTCTCTGTGTTCTCTGTGCCCTCTGTGGTTATAATTTTTTATAGAATGCCCAGGACAGGACTTGAACCTGCACGCCTTGCGGCACAAGAACCTAAATCTTGTGTGTCTGCCAATTTCACCACCTGGACGGAAGTGGACTAACTTTTAAGCGACCATGCTCTCAATCTTTCTGCAGCCGTGGATCTTGAGCGTCTTGAGCTTGAGAGCGACAAGCGCTCGCAACCCCTGCGGAGTGATCTGGTTATTGAAGGCGAGAAGAAGATGGCGAAGCGTTGGGATCTTCGCGAGTTGGTAGAGCGTCGCATCGGTAATCTTCGAGCATCCTTGCAAATTCAAGAAGACGAGGGGAGTCTCGATCGAGGCAAATGCACTGTCGTCAATGGAACAAAAACTCAGGTCGAGAAAACGCAAACACTTTGCCCGCGCAAACAGGGAGCAAAGGACGGCGCTAGAAATTCCTAAGCCATCGGAGACATTCAGGGCTCTGAGCTCCACAGCCCTTTCCACAAAGTGCTGAAAACTTTCTTCGGTGGCTTGTGGCTTGATCCACTGGAGCACTTGCAATTCGGGACTTCGCTCGACGAGCGTGGAAAGCACTCCGCTCCCCAGCGGTTCGCTTGGGAAGATCGCGACATCCTTTTCGCCGTTTAAAGAATCGAGGTCGCTTTTCGTTTTGATCAAGAACATACGATTTCATATGTTAACGATCTTGCTAAAAATTTGCCAAGCGCTTTTAATCACTGCCTGTGAAACGGCTTCTTCTCCTACTTCCTTTCGCACTTTTAGCCACCGTCAATGAGCCGTTTTGTTGGGAGCTCTCTTCTGGCTATCGGACGGACGAAATTCACTGGCATTCCTCTCAAGATGCCAGTTCCTCGATGTACACTGAAAAATACGACAATGTTCAATTTTGGGAAAATGCCCTTTCTTTTCGCGTCATCCACCGCGATCTCATGTTTTTTATAGCCGGTGGATACAGCGCATTTGGGAACGGGACGCTCCAGCAACAGTTTACTGGGCTTCCATTCACTAACGACACTCCTCAATTCAATTTCACGACCAACGGGTTTGCCGCGGACGGCACAGGCTACTTTGGTTACGCGGTGAACCTCACTGCAGACCGCACGTACAAAGTGCTCTTGATTCCACTTTTTGGCTTTTCTGGCCATTTTGCGAAGCTGAATCGCCGTGGGACGTCTGTTGTTGAGACGTCCAGCTACCAAATGAGCTCGACACTTCCTAAATCGCTTGAGCAAACCTGGTACGGAATTTATCTGGGTGCGGGTGTTCGGATTCAGCCCGTCGGACGCCTTATTTTTGATGTGGGATATGCGTATCACTGGCTCCATGCAAAGCTCTCAACCCACTTCGCAGAAAGTGTGGCTCTACCAACGCCGAGTAGCTCGTTCACTCAATCAAACAACCTCACTGCCTCTGCCGGTGGCAACCACGGTCACAGTGGCTGGGCCAAGATGGAATGCATTGCTAGCGCCGCATGGCGCGTTGGCGCCGCTTCCACAATCAATTATTTTCCGTCCCGCGTATTGAATGTGCAGCAAAAACAGACCACGACGCCCCCGGGAAGTACAGCCAGTTTATCCAGTAAATTCAAGCTCCGTTGGACCTCGATCTCTGTTTTATTCACTGTCTCGCGAGACATCTGATGAAACGGTTGCCTCCACAAAGTCAGCTAACCATGGGCCTTCACGCCATCGCGGAGCTCTTAAAGCACGCCCCGCAACGGCTCATCACCGTCTACACGTCGGCCAGAAGTCCAGAGCAGCGCAAAGGCTCGCTCGTAAAAGAGTGTGAGAAATGGAATATTCCGCTCCTATTTGTGAGTGAAAGCGACCTCAATCAGATGTGCGGCTCCGATTCCCACCAGTCGTTTGCCGCCCACGTCAAGGGGCGCTCCTTTCTCGAAGTGAAAGACTTTCTCCAGGCTACTGAAGAAAAAGAGACCTCTTTTGTCTTGATGTGCGACGCCATCTTCGATCCGCAAAACTTCGGCGCCATTCTTCGCTCCGCCGAATGCTTTGGCGTCGACGCCGTCGCCTGGTCAAAAAATCGCGGCACCGACCTGACGCCCGTCGCCGCCAAAGCCAGCTGCGGAGCCAGCGAGTGGATCTCGCTCCTAAAAGTCTCAAACCTAGCAGACGCCGTGACGAATTTCCAAGATGCAGGTTTTGAGGTCATTGCCGCCACATTGGCCCCTGGCGCTCAAAATGGACTCCATTTTCGCTTTAAGCCCAAAACAGTCTTGGTTGTCGGCTCAGAAGGGGAGGGGATTCAGCCGCTGATCCAGAAACGGGCTGATGCGCGGGTGTATTTGCCGATGTGGGGGAAGATCGAATCGCTCAACGTGGCGCAGGCAACGACGGCATTGCTTACGTGTTGGCGGAGCCAGTCTAGCCTCAAACCTACTTCATAAAGGCCGAGGGCAACGGGCTCTCTTTCGTTAGAACGCTGCCTTGTCGACAATCTTTGTGTTCTTGCGACATGGTGTCCTATAGGTTTTCATCGTAAGAGGGAATCGAAATAGTAGCTTGCCAGTCGTTAGTTGCAAGCCCTTGTGATTGAGAGAGCGTGGACTTTTGATAATTCGATTTTGAAATCTTTGCTTCTCGGATAAGGGCGGAAAGAGCATTCTGATAAGGTTTCCCTGACAGTATGAGATTGAGCAAAGACTGCTGATTGAGGACGTTTACATTCAATAGGGCGCCACCTCTTTGAATGTCTGCCTTTCTGAAAGCGTCTGCTACAGTGCTGAGAGCATTTATACGTGCTAATTTACTGTCTTCTGGCCTAGAGGTGTTCCCTAACCATTTATAAACAGCCTGTCGAGACACCTGTAAAAAGCCTGCTATTTCTGAAATATTGAGGCCTAGAACATCTTTAATATTTTGTAAGTGTTGTGATGGTGAACGCACATCAATTGGTTCAGACGTTGATATGGCTATACCTATGATGAGAGCAGAGCGGCTTTTTAGGTGTTCTCCCCATGTGTTAGCGTAATCTAAAGCATAAATCGATCCGGTTCCAGCTACGACTAGGGCTACTTGCGACATCTGTTTAACGATTCCACTTGTTCTCACAAATTACCTCGCGCTTTTTATGGGTTCGAACCATCATCCCTTCTGCAATGCAAAGAACAAGCGCCTGGCGAATCGCGTCGAGGTTGTCGAGGACATTTCGCAATCTTTATTTCATGCGGCAGTTTGCTAAAGAGTACCCCGAATGCATTTCTGAAACAGCTGTTTCACAAATTCCATGGGGTCATAATGTCGGGAGCACAGCTGTGTTGATTAATCTACGTCGTCAGTTTTCTCGCCTTTCTCATCTTGTTTGTTTTGTGATTGGGTGGAGGGTGCATTTGCTTTGTTGCCTGATTGCGCATGCTGGGAAAGAAGAGTGAAAGCTTGAGTTATGCATTGAAAAAGGATATCCATAGTCGGCTTATTTTTTTCAGCGTGTTTATCTGGATGAAGCTTGAGCATTAATTTACGATATCGTTGCTTTAGCTCAGATGAATTTGGCATCTGCTCAAACCCAAAGAGCTTAAGCGGAAGTTCTTTACTTTTTACTCTTGTAAAAACGGCCTGGCAGTCTTCGTCTGTTATATCCCGCGGAAGAGACTCGGGAAGAGCCTGACGGGTATTGAGGAATTGGGCCCAGGAATCTATGAGATTTGTTGGTTGCGGTTCACTGTCATCATCGTCGTCGTTATAAGCCGGGCCAGGCTCATCGTTGTAGAAGTGCTTTTTCATAAATTCCACGTTAAATGGGAATTTTTCCAAAGAAATCGTCGGATCAAAAAAACTGAAAATATCCTTCTTGGTGATCACGAGGCATTGATGGAGTATTGCATGCATGCGAACCATGTTTTGGCTCAGCGTATTGTATTCTTCTTTTAGAGTACGAAGCTCTTGCTTTGCATTATTGGGTGTTTGACTGTCTTTAATTGCTCTGTCGATGACTTTGTTGACCTCCTTGAGGTCGTCCCCTCCAGGCCCATTAGTAGATAACATGAAAGCATGGTAACCCGTTAACGTCTTTGAGTTCCCTCCATGTTTAGGAAAAAAGGTCTTGAGCTTTTTAACAGTCAAAAGCAAATCCAGCGCTTGGCATTTCCATAGGTTAGAAAGAGATCCTTTGAAGTTAAACTCTTCAGCATCTTCGACATCATCAAAGGGAAGTAAACCATTGTTTCCTTTTGCCACGATTCCGAAGTCGTTGCGCAAGCGAATGGCTTTGTAGACTGCGGCTCTCTCTCCACTGGATAGAAAAAGATACGGAGCTGCTTTTTGAGGCGCGGTCCCACAATAAAAAAGGACAAATCCAAGTGTAGCAATAATCCCCAGAGCAAATTTAAGTTCTTCACCTCTGAAATGTTTAATAAATACCACTGAACCAAAACCTAGAAGTGAGATAGACGAAACCAAGAAATCGACGAAAAGAGAGATCGCATGGTGCTTGATTTTTTGCCAATTGTGCGCAGCATTTTCGTTGCCGCTTCTTAACCACATAATGCCGTATCCGACCGTAGCGCAGCCATGAAACACAATCCCGGTTGGGGCTGCAATGGTTGCAATCCCGATAGCGAGCACAACGCGAGCGACCGCACGAACTGGCTTGCCATAATAATGCCAATTGGACTGAAGTTCCCTGGAATTAAATAATTCACTGTGAGTGCCGAGAGATTCTTTGATCGATTTTTTTGGCTCAACGGGGCGAAGCTCTTGGTTCGAGGGATAAAAAATTGAAGAAGAAAGCATCTCCAAATAAGCACCTTGAGCAAACGATCTCACTGACGGCATAAAACGGATCTCCTGTTAAAACGGAAAAAGCTTAAAGGAAACTGATGTTTTTTACAAATCGAGAAAATTTTTAACTTGAATGGGCGAGAAAGCGATCTACTCTGGCCGCTTTGGCCACGGCAGCGAAATGCTCGTGCGACCTTCCATGGAAAACCAGACGGCGGTGTCTTTCTCGAGCGCTTTGGCTTCCATGATCATCTCCTCGAGCTCATTCCAATCTTCAACGACATCGATTTCTTGGATGAGAGAAATGGTTTCGTTGTAGAGTTCGGCGTCGCTGTCGATCATCCCTTCTGCAATGCAAAGAACAAGCGCTTGACGAATCGCATCGAGGTTATCGAGTACGTTTTGACGCGCGTTGAAAAAGGGAGCGTTGGATTCTTTTTTGGCCATTGTCCTACCAGATTTGCTGAACGATTTCGACGCTCAAGATCAGAAAAGCAAAGGCCATCAGGACGATCAACAACGGCTTGCCTCCGGGCAGTTGGCAGGTGTCAGGGGAGTAGCGCTTGACATAGCGACCCACCCAGGCCATGAGGGGAGGCATGAGGCCAAACAAGAAGGCGCAGCTAATGCCTCCAGCGTAGCCAAGGGCGACGAGGAAGATGTTTGGATACACAATGGCGATGATCACAGGGAGACCAAATACGGCCAGACACAAGACCGTGCGATGCCAGCCGTGTTTATGCCACTTAAAGCCGTCCGCCAGAAAATCAAAAAACGAGAGGGCAAGTGGAATGAAAGACGTCGTCAGAGCAAAGAAAGCAAACCAGTGGCTGAACGTCAAAATCCAGTCGCTCTTAACGAAGTATTTAAGAGGGGAGACGGCGTTTTGTCCGCTTGTCGCTGCAGCCATCAGGCCGTTGGGCCCTTCTGGAGGGACGATTCCGAGGATGAGCAATTGCCAAATCAGGTAGATGACGAGTGGAATTGCAGAGCCAAACAGGATGGCAAGGCGCACCTTACGTACGTTGCGCTCCATGTAAGTCATGAGGGTCGGGATGATGACCTGGTAGGTAAATGCGGTGAACAAGATGGGAAGCGCAAGCGTGGCTTTTCCCCAATTTGCATAGCGCAAGAGATCGAGCTGCACGGAACTCATCGAAACCAAAACAAATCCGAGATAAAAGAAAATCACGCCCGAGATGAGGAAAAGATTGAGGCGATCCACTGAGGAAGCACCTAAGTACACAACCGGAGCAAACACTGCCGTGTACAAAATCGCCGAGGCCCAAGAGGGAAGAGGCCAGCCGGGAATTTGGCGCAAGATCTCGCCGCCCCCTGCGACATGAGCAATCATGACCGTGAGAAACAAAAAGAGATACACCACCCAAAAGACATTGCGCCCAATGGGCCCAAAAAGCCGCTCAGCCATCGAAATAAAGCTCGTGTCTTTAGGCATCCAGAGGTTGACCTCAACGAGAAGAAGCCCAGTGGCGAGCATGAAGAGCCAGCAGATTAAGTAAATCGCAAATGAGGGGATAAACCCTCCGGGGCCTGTGGCAATGGGCAAAGCGAGCATGCCGACGCCAATCGTCGTTCCTGCGATGAGGAGCGTGCCGCCAACGACGTGGCCTAGCGAGTGGATGATGCGCATTAAATGGTCTCCGGAATAAGGGGATATTTTTTTGGAGCAGGGGTGCGGTTAGGAGAGTTGGGTGATTCAGGCTCATCACGTTTAGAATGATCGCGATGAAATTTGAATATCTCTTCCAGTCTCTGCTGAACGGCGTGCAATTGGCTTGGAGGATCTGCTGTCACATGAATGAAGACGTCTGTACCATTTAGTGGACACGTGTAGACGATTTCTTGCTGTTCTGGCTCCGGATTTGGAAGATCGGCAAGCACATATCCAGGTTGAATCAAACGCACAAGGACAAACATGGGGCACTGAATGAACCAAAGTGGGATCTGGATACACGCGGTGGCGCTAAGAGAGGGTATTTCGGTTACCGAAAACCAAGCGTGTCTAAGTGAGTAGCTAGATGAAACAAGTTTACCGACTACATTGATAATCACCAAACAAACAGCCTCGATTAGCTGACCTACAGGGCAAATGGCTGTTAGGGACGTTTGAGCCACCGAGGTCCACATTCCATATAAGCGGCTAGTGACCGCACCCTGAATTCCGTGGCTGTTCTGAATGAATGCCGCTAGATCCGTCTCATACCCTTGATGCGCTTGCTTTAAAAAATTGTAGGCGTAGTTTGTGTACATAATAACTTTCCCTTAAGTCCACTCTGACTTGATTGGCGGACACTATTTCATAGCGCCGACTTTCGGGGCAACTCCATTCTCCTCGACCGCTCAACATAACATGTATTATCAGACGTTCTGATTTCAATGGACTGTCTGCCCTCCATGGGCTAAACTCCCCCTCTTTTCGGAGGTAAATGATGTTAATTCTACTCGATGATCTACTGCGTCGCGATCACTACATTGACGCCTATGAGGACATGGTGCGGCTGAGCTGGGTCTATTTCCTCACAACGGTGACGACTGTGGCAACTTCAACGATCATTCACCAAGAATGGAGCGAGTATCTCGAAAGGTGGAAAATGGTCGCAGAGACAGATCCATCCCCTCTCTACAGGCAAGCTAGCCTGCAAATGGTTCAAAAATTTGAACAATTCAAATTGATCGATAAAGCCTATGCCAATGCAAAAGGCGTTTTCAAGCAGCCTGATCTGGATAAAAAGGTCTTAGGGGCGCGCCTGGAAGCATCTCTTACAAAAATCAGAGACTACCTCGCCGGAAGTCTCGTTAAGCCTCTGTTCTTGGAAGATTCCTTGGATTACACATTCTGCAATCAAAGCTTTGAGATTGCTTGCCTGGGTACCTTGCCGCGAGGGGTACACAAAAAATTGGCGGCTCCACGGAATGTTAATGTTAAGGTCTAGCCCGAGTTTACGACTTCTTCTCAATCCAGCTCTGTAGAATGGACCACCTAGGAGCCTCCTCTTTTGGCAAGACTCCCCGAATCCAGTAGTTGTACATCTCGGCTTTAAAGCCAGATTCTTCCTTAAGGAGGAGCCAATTGTTCAAGAAGGAAATGAAATCGGGCGAATCGTTTCGCACTGGATAGGCAAAGTACCTCTTTCCGATGAGGCCTCCGTAATCGACGATGGCGTAATCGGGATGGGATAAACACCAGACGAAGGCCGGGATTCTCGACCAGATCCAGCCATCGGCTCCAGTTTCAGCAAATTGCTGTTCTAATTGCAGCATGGAGGAATAGATCGGCTTTGCTTGAGGAAAATGGCGCTGTAGGACGTAGGAATAGCCTCCTGTTGCGCCAATTGTGAGTGCTGGATTTTGCGACGCCGTCTCTAAATTCAGGAATAGCCGCTTCTTCGAGAGTGGAATCAAGAGGACGTTGTCTTGCTCTGTGTAGGGGTGGGTGAAGTCCATGACAGCCAGCCTTTGCTCGATCATTAAAATGGCGGCCATTGCGATGTCGTAGGCGCCGCTGCCAAGCTCTTCTTGGAGTTGATCGATGTTGAGTTGAACGAACTCGAGCTTGCAGTCCAGATCGCGCGCGAGCTGGTAGGCGTAGGCGATGTCGTAGCCGACGAGCTCTCCTCGCTCGTTTTCATAGCAGTAGGGAATGTTGTCTTGCATGTAGCCTACGCGGAGCACACCGGTGCGCAAAATGCGCTGCAGGGGCTCTTCTTGAGTCGTCACACCCCCTGTAGATGCAACAATCGCCTCAACAGGATTAGAAATGACCTCAGAGATCTGGAGCTTGGGGTAAAGATCCGCATATTTGTCATCGAGATGTACGCTCTGCTTGAACAACATCACACAGCCCCAAAAGACAAGGAGCGTTGCTCCCCCACCTACAAAGAGCCGCGTCCAGCGCACTTTGAGCAAGCCGTAGTAGGCGTAGAGAACCAAAATGATGAGCGTCAACACGCCAGCGATGCTCATCAGCACTTGGAAATTGAGTGTGATGGCCATGGTTTCTGTGAACAGCTCGATGGAATCGGGAGGGAAGTTGAGTTGCTGGATCAAGAAGGTGACGGCGTTGATGGAGGTCGCTGAGGATCCGATCGACATGGGAACGGTGAGCAATGATAAAAGCCCTTTTTCTGGGCCGATGAATGGGTGTCGATAGTAAAACGACAGAAAGAAGAAGAAAAACAGAATCGTGCAGTTGCCGATTTGTCCAAAGCTATAGGCGATGGGGATCACGGTCTGAGAGGTTTCGTGCAAGTGTTTTTCTCTATGCCGCTCTCCCAGCGTTTTGAGATAGGTGGTGATGAACGGGATTGCGATGGTTGGAAGTCCAGTCACAAAGGGAAGCAGGCAGACAGACTTGATCCCCCGAAGGGCGTCTCGATAACTCAGCGGAGTGAGACACGCGATGAGTTGCGGGAGCACCCACAAAACGGTGAACAACGAAAGGGCGACAAAGCACACGATGTAGAATTCGAGTTTAGCCAAATCGTCGAAGTGAACAGTGCCCACAGCATAGGCGATGTGTGCAAACGCACCGATTGGCGAAATGAGCGCCAGCCAATGGAGAATTTTTTCAATGGTTTGGTTCAGCCGCTCCATCAGGCTGCAAAGGGGCTCTTTTTTCTCGATGTGCATGAGCGCGCAGCCGACGATCAAGCCGAACATTGCGACTGCTGGCACCACATTGTTTGCTAAATCGTAAAATGGGTTTTCTGGAACCAAGAAACTCAAGAAGTTTTTTTGCAGATCGCTATCGCGATGCGCCGATGGGCTTGTGATCAATACGACATCTGGCTCTGGGATCAGCTGACTGAGCAGATAAATCATTGCAAATGTGAGGCCCCAAACCAACAGCAAAAAGGGCCAGCCACTCTTAAACAATCGCTTTCCCATCGAGGGGGAGAGCGAGCCAAATCCGTGAATCAACGAAAAGCAAATGTAGGGAAGAACCACCATCTGCAAGAGCATGATGAATGCATCGCCAATCGGCTTGAGCGCTTTGCACAGCGGCCCTGCGAACAGGCCAACGAACACCCCCAATACAACTGCGAAAAGAACCTGATAGCCTAAGGAGAATCTACGCATACTACCAGTAGTTGAAGTTCTGCTCCGATTCTTCCTCGAGCATCTCTTCATCTTCCGGCTTGAGCGGAGGCTTTTTTTTCTCTGGTGGCGTTTCGTTTTCTTTAGGTTTAGCAGGCGCACGGCTCATGCTGAGTGGAGAAGAAGCGCCAGATGTGGCTTCGATGGCTTTTTCAATCGGAACCTGAGGAGTCGACGTGGGAACTGAAGTGGGAGCCGAGTTGCTTGGCGTCGTCGTTTTGAGCGCTTTCTCAAGCGCTTTGTCTTCTTGTGGCAACGCCGCTTTTTTTTGTGCTTGGCGCTCGAGCCCTTCCTGCTTCATTAGCCAGCGATAGTAGTCGTATCCCCAGCCGATGAGCGTCCCGTTCTTGAATGCAAGGGGCGTCAGATTCTGCGCCACCATGCGCGTTTGTCCGAGGCCTGTGACGCTTGTGATGTAATACCACAGTTCATAGGAGTCGCTGCCGATCTGGAGCACTTCTGAATCATAGGGCTTCCGCATGATTTGGAGGACAGCCGCTTGGTTCATCCCGATGTCGAGACGCGCCAGATTATTGATATTCTTTTCCGAAACGGAACCGGTATAGAGCGAGTCGTTGCCGACACTGCAACCGGCAAGTGCAAAGAGAGTGATGAAGGCGATCGGTATGAACCTCATACCTTGCGAAATAGCGCAATGGATCTAGTTTGTCAATCCTCTTTGGGATCGTCCTCGTCCCAGAGATTGTGGCGAGGAGGTATTGGATCGTGCGTGAGGCGACGTTTTTCTTTGCGGCGCATTGAGGCTGTCGAGGATGAAAACACCGTCGGAAATGGCAGTGGACCGATCGGTCCCGCCCGCTCAAACAAAGCAGGTGTTTGCACATCGGTTTTCGGAGCTTGTTGAGAGTGCGACGCTGGGACGCCCTGCGGCGTTGCGGGTTGGGTGGCTTGAGGCGTAAGTGCCGCCTGAACAGACGGCATGGTAGAAATGATCGGCATCGAACGGGCCTGCGGCTGCTGCCAAAGCGGCTTGTCCGGCCCGTTCCTTAAAGTAGGCTGGCGATTCCCTTCCGCCACTTCGAGCTTTCCCCTCACTGGGAGGATCGAACGGTTCACCGTTTTCTGGAGCGTCTCGATGAACTGATCGAGCATTGGCTGAATTTGCTGGAGCGCATTGCGCAAGGCTCCTTGTTTCGGAGCTCCACCAGTCCCGAAAGCCGTAGAGGTCGCGAGAAAAGAGATGGCGCTACGCACCTCCACAACCGCCTGCTGCGCAGACGGGGCAATCCCCGCATCTGCACTCTTGAGCTGAATCTTGGGCGGTGGCAAGAGCTCAGAAAACAGCTGGCTCTCCGTAAGATTGTTCCCAGAGCGCGGCAGCGGCTGAGCGCGCCGCGGGGCGCTCTGCGTCGGAACAGGCCCCTCCACACTCCCCTCCCCTTCTGGGGAAACAGCCGCTTTCAACCCGTCAATCCAGGTGGCAACCTCCTGCTGCATTTCGCGCAGAGGAGGCAGAATCCTCAAGGCTGAGAGCGGTTGGTGTGCATCTGCTTGGTGAGGCGGTGGTGGAATGAATAATTTCTTTGTCAGCTGAAGCGAGGAAGCTCCGCTTGGAATCGACGTTGAAGTGGATGAAGATGAGCTAGAGGCTAAAGTAGTTAGGACAAGATTGAGCTGCAGGAGAATCTCCTGCGCTTTCACCACATCGGCTGCTAGAGGAACATCGCTGATACTCATGGGCGGGCAATATAAGGAAACCGAGGTATTAATTCCAGCGGCGCGAGCGCTGGCTTTTATCCTTGTGCTTCTCCCCTGCACCGACCTGGAAGTCGGCCTCGGCATCTTCGAGCCAATGGGCGACCCATCGATATACGGCTTTGCCTTGTGCCAGCAGGAACTGGTCGTGGCCGGACGTGACGGCCCACAAATAGGCGCCCAATAAAAAGATCATCATGAATAATCGCCGCATGGTTTCTCACGTACATTCTTTTGCGTTTATTTGTAAACCCACGTTATGTGCGACTTTTAAGGTAGAGGCGGGCAGGCGCACATGGCGTAAACTCCGGCTGGCCCCCTGCTTCCTAACCGTTTGTTCCTTTTGCTTTTATTCACAAAAAAGACTACAACCCTAAGGCCAAGGACTTGAAGCATAATCCAGCGCTTCTTTGAAAACAACGTGGCTCTGCTCACTAACTTTCACTCCATTCGGCCGCCGTTTGAGTCGACGCAAGAGGATACGTTGGAGTGGCTTGTCGCTGCACATACGATGGCAGAGCGCCATGGAGCCGATCTCCATCCTGAGTTTGAAGGGCGGCTTCGCGAGACCCTTTGGCATGTGGGATGCAAGCCAGAGGCGATCGCGAAACGGGGGCATGTTCTTCAGGATTTTCATCACTGCAAGTGGGATGAGATGCAGGTGTACAAGCTGAAACAAACACCGATTGGAAGCGATCTTGGGAAACGGATGGTGTACTTTCAACAGCACGCGGACCGAGTTCTTGAGGAATTTTACGAGGGCGACTCCTCTGCTCCAGACGATTTGATCCACGTCAGTTGCACTGGATATCTCGCTCCAAGTGCTGCGCAAAAACTCGTTTCGCGCAAACAGTGGGGTCAACAGACGACGGTGACCCATGCGTATCACATGGGTTGCTACGGTTCTTTACCGGCAATTCGAATGGCGCGTGGCTTTTTGCACGAAACGAGTCATTCGGTCGACATCGTCCACACGGAAATCTGCACAATTCACTCAAATCCTTCGCTCCATCGACTCGATCAGC
>CAYGHT010000010.1:0-22548 GCA_964349755.1 uncultured bacterium | reverse complement strand
CGGCTTGCTTCATGCGTTCGTGGAAAGGGATTGAGGATTTTTTACGCGCTGCGCAACAGCTCCGCGACATTCAACACCTGAAATGGGTCCTCATTGGAGGCGGGCACATGAAAACATACCAAGCGCTTGCCCAGGAGCTGGAGTTAGGACACATCGTCACCTTTACCGGCCATCTAGAAAATCCGTTTCCAGCAATGGGCGCTCTCAACGCCTTCGCGCTCCTCAGCACAGCCCACGAGGGCGTCTCACAAGCCATCTTGCAGGCGGCGTATCTAGGCATTCCTCTCATCGCCACACCGACCGGTGGCCTTGCCGAAGTGTGCATCCATGAAGAAACTGGACTTCAAGTACTACCTCACAATCCGAGCGCAGTTGCGCAAGCTGTCCTACGCTTGAAGCGCGATGCAACGCTTGCTCATCGCCTCGGCGCCGCTGCCCGAGGCCTCGTGTCAAGCCGCTTTACATTTGAGCAAACGCTCAGTGGAATGGAAGCGGTCTATCAAAAACTGTTGGAGTCTTCGCGTCCGTTATGATAGCTTTTGGGCCATGGATTGGATCCAATTTTATCATTTGAATCGCTCGCGCCTTCTCGCTTGGGGAGGAGGGCTTCTCGCTGCTGCCACTCTTTGCATTGTGTACTTCACAAGCAGCTCAGGTTCCAGTCAAGGAGCCATCGCACACGTTGCCTTGGAGCGCTGGAAGGCAGCCCCTAGCGACACTGTGCTTGAGAAAGCGGCGCGCCAATCGCTTCGAAGCGCTCCGCATCTTGAGCGCGCCTTCAGCGCGGAACTTGCACAAATTCTACTGACTGCGGGAAGGATTTCGGAGTCCGAGACCTTAGCCAAACCGTGCATTGCGCGCTTGGAAGAGCATTCCCCTTTGCACGCCTCCTTTGCCAAAACCTCACTCCTCATCGAGAAAAAAGAGTACCAAACCGCGCTGGAACAAGCTGTGCATCTGAAGGAAAAAACAGAGCCAGGCTCCGCCCTTTATGCCTACAATCTGCTCCGCATTGCCTGTCTACAAAAACAGCTGAACAACGGTCCGGGCGAGCTTGCCGCATGGGAAGACATGCGAGGCATCTTAGAAGGCGAGCACACAACAGATGCGATCTTCTTACTCAACGCGAATTTCTCCAAGCAAACAGGTCAAAGAAAGTTTGCTCTCATCGACTTCATTTCACAACGGGAACGGCTACTTACTGCCGCTCCGTGAGTGGTTGTCAAAACGTCGCTTCAGAGAATGCCGTCTTGCGAATTTAAATTTGACTGCCTCGTATTCTCTTGCTAGACTCAAACGTCTCAAATGACATGAAGTGAGTCGTATGGTGTTGCTTAGTGAACTCTATCTCTGGATGAAGAGTCCCGAGAACGCTCGGCTTGAGTTTAAAGAAGCGAAGAATACTTTCGACATCGCGAAACTGACTCACTATTGCTGCGCCTTCGCAAATGAAGGGGGCGGTCGAGTCGTCCTGGGTGTCACGGATCAGTTGCCTCGAAAAATCGTGGGAAGCCAAGCATACCCAAACCTGGAAAAAATCAAATCCCATCTCATTTTCAAGCTATCTCTCAGAATCGAGGTTGAGGAGCTGTTTGAAGAAGATCGGAGAGTCGTCGTTGTTACGACTCCCTCAAGGCCAATTGGAATTCCCATTCAGTGCGATGGGACATACTGGATGCGAAGGGGTGAAGAGCTGGTCCCTATGACAGCAGACATGCTAAAACGCATTTTTGATGAAGGAGTGCCAGACTTCTCTGCCCAAATCTGCCCTGGCGCTCAGTTTGAAGATCTCGATCCGAATGCAATCAATGCCTTTCGCGAAGCATGGATCCAAAAAGCTGGAAACCATCACCTCAAGCACGTTTCAGAAAACCAGCTACTGCGAGACATTGAGGTAGTCTCAGATCATGGAGTGACTTATGCGGCCCTCATCCTCTTTGGAACTCACAAAGCGCTAGGCCAATATTTGGCTCAAGCAGAGGTAGTTTTTGAGTATCGCTCCAGCGATATCACCGGGCCCGCACAACACAGGATCGAGTATCGACAAGGTTTTTTCACTTTCTATGACGAGCTTTGGGGGAAAATCAACCTCCGCAACGATAATCAGCACTTCCAAGACGGCCTATTCATGTTCGATATTCCCACTTTTAATGAAAAAGCAGTCCGAGAAGTCATCCTGAATGCGATCAGCCATCGCGACTATAAAGCCGCAGGCTCTGTCTGGGTAAAACAATATCCCCGCCGAATTACAGTGATCAGTCCAGGAGGATTTCCACCAGGGATAACTCCCAGCAATATGCTCTGGAAACAGCACCCTCGCAACCGAAGGATTGCCGATGTGTTTGCTAAATGCGGTCTTGTGGAAAGAGCAGGCCAAGGCGCCGACAGAATCTTTGAAGAGAGCATCAAACAGTCTAAGTCGTTGCCCGATTTCTCCCATACCGACGAATATGAGGTCGTCCTAACACTGGATGGCCAAATCCAAGATGAAGGCTTCTTAAAATTCCTGGCAAAGCTGGACAAACGAGATCTAGCCTCATTCACTGCGATTGATTTCCTGGTCTTAGACTATGTGCATAAAGAAAAACCGCTTCCAGCAGAGCCCCCCGAACTGAAAATACAGCTCAAATATCTCATTGATCTAGGAGTGATTGAATCGATCGGAAGAGGGAGATCAGCCCAATACATGCTCTGTCAGAAATATTACCTCCATGCTGGTAAAAGCGGAGTATACACTCGAAAACGAGGTCTTGATCGGGACACGAATAAAGAGTTGCTCCTTAAACACATTCGTGCCAACAGTGGAGCCCGTTTGTCCGATTTATGTCAGGTGCTGCCTTCTCTTTCTGAAGATCAAGTCCGAACTTTAATAAAAGGGTTAAAGCGTAATAACTTAATCCACGTACGAGGGAAAACTAAGGCTGGTCTTTGGTTCTTTGGTCCAGAAAGATCGAATTTAAAACCTAATTCCGACCTAATTCCGACCTAATTCCGACCTAATTCCGAAGTAATCACAGACTTCATGCACCTCATAGCCAGCCACTTGATGAATTATCGTTGGAGTTATTGCCTGTTGCAAAACGTAATCCGATTAATCCTAAAAACCAACTCTCGGTGGTTGGCCTATGCATAAGTGAAAACGCGAGAGAAGGTTATCTGGTCGAGGCCCTTCTCCGATGATGCGAGTGGCCAGGGCCAGCTCGTCGCTGCTGCGAGCGGCCATTGGGGATGGGCTCCGCCTTGATTGAAGGATCGGGCTCATAGCCGGGGACGACTACCTTGGGTAAGCTGCAATGCAGCAACCGTTCGATGTCGCGCAAGAGTTGATGCTCGTCGATGCAGACAAGCGAAATGGCTTTTCCTTCGCGGCCAGCGCGGCCTGTACGGCCAATGCGATGCACGTAATCTTCTGGCACATTGGGAAGCTCAAAATTCACAACGTGGGGCAGCTGGTCGATGTCCAAGCCGCGAGCGGCGATATCGGTTGCGACGAGCGCTCGCACAATCCCTTGCTTGAAGTCGGCAAGCGCTTTTGTGCGCGCGCCTTGACTCTTGTTTCCGTGAATTGCACTTGCAGTGACGCCGTCTTTGGTCAAGTGTTCGGCAAGCCGATTGGCTCCGTGTTTTGTGCGCGTAAAGATGAGAACTTGCTTCCAGTGATTCGATCTGATGAGATGGGAGAGTAGAGCCCGTTTGCGCTGATTATCCACCGGGTAGACCTCCTGAGAAATCAACTCCACAGTGCTATTGGGCCGCGTCACTTGAATGAGCTTTGGCGCTTTTAAAAAGCCATCGGCCAGCCGCTTGATTTCATCGGAAAAAGTCGCTGAGAAAAGCAAATTTTGCCGCTTCTTTGGAAGAAGCGCCAATACCTTGCGAATGTCGTGAATAAAGCCCATATCCAACATCCGATCCGCTTCATCGAGCACGAGAATTTCAACTTGAGATAGATCCACTGTGCGCTGTGACACGTGGTCGAGAAGACGTCCTGGAGTCGCGATGAGGATGTCAACACCGTTTCGGAGAACGTTTATTTGCGCGTTGATGTTCACCCCACCAAAAACGATGGCCGACTTGAGAGGGAGATATTTGCCGTACGTGCTCACGCTTTCGCCGACCTGCGCCGCCAGCTCGCGCGTCGGCGTCAAAATGAGCGCACGCACAGAGCGTTGCGAGGAAGCGCGTGGCCGCGTGCTCAAGCAATGCAACAAAGGCAATGTAAAGCCAGCAGTTTTGCCAGTTCCTGTCTGCGATCCGACGAGCATGTCCTGCCCGCTCAAGACAATTGGTATCGCTTGCGCTTGGACGGGAGTGGGCTCGCTGTAGCCTTTATCGGCAATGGCGCGAAGAAGTTCAGGAGAAAGGCCAAAAGAAGTAAAAGACATGGGACTCATGGGGTTTTGGGATGAGAAAGAGCAGAGAGTATAAGAGATCTGGAGTTTTCTTGCCAGATTAGTTTCACGAAAGCTATTCTCAACCAAAATAGAGGTCCTTATGAAAAATTTTTTATCTTTCATTGCTTTGGCTTTGGCGCTCTGCACCCAGCTCGTCGCCGCGACACCGCTGCAAGATCGGAGCATTCCCCCAGCGACGCTCCGCGAACTCTTCGCAGCGCTTGGCATCCAAGAGCACGATGTCATCTCCCAAACGCAACGCGAATGGCTCCGCCCTTCCACTCAAGAGCGCTGGCAGCAAAACGAGCTCTCAGCAGAAAAACGGCAGTACGTCCTTTCTTGGGCGCAAAAAGCGGGGCTTTTTTCTCCTTGGACTCCCTCTCAATCTTCGTATAATAAAGCGCTCATTCTCGGTGCGACAACGCCCCTTATGCAGACAAGGCTTCAATATCTCAAAAAATTGTGGGATCAGGGTGTCCGCTTTGGCGAAATTGTCTGGCTTACGGGTGAGCGCCCCCTGGATCGAAGCGTAGATGGACCGAGCGAAGGGTGCCAAACCGAATCTGAAGCCGCCAAGCTTGTTTGGCAACGGGCTGATTTGCCCAAAGCAATGCGCGAGCTCTCGGTGACTTTCATCACAGTCCCTATGAAAGTCGTCGATGGAGCTTGGAAGCGGCCCAATACGGAAGATACGTTGATCGCATGGGGGCGAATTGCTTCATCCCCTTGTAGCTGCTTATTTGTCTCGGATCAACCGTTTTGCGGCTATCAGAGCGCTGTCATTGAAGCAGCGCTGCCCGATGAATTTCTGTTCGATGTTGTGGGAGATGGAGAAGAGAATCCTACCCAGCATCCAGCTGCAGCTGCCATCACCCTGGACTCTTTAGCAAGAACGATCTATCAGACGAGTTTAAATACGTCGAAGCGTTCACACACACCGGCGCCAGTGCAAAAAAAGCCGTGCCCGTGTGGGTCCAAAAACTTGTAGAGCCAGCCCGCAAAAGTCGGCCTTCAGAAAAATCGATGATTTTGAGCCAGTTTGCCAGCCGCCAAAGGCGGCCTTGCTCCACCCTAGGGGCACAACTCGCAGCCGAGTAGGGCTGCGAAAACACGAGAAGGTCCGGTGGACTTATCGCAAGTAGCGAAGCCAAGTGAGCGCAAGCGAACCGGACCGGAGGGGCAAAATGGCTCAAAAGGGCGATTTTTCTTCAGGTCAGGACTTTTGTAACTGACTCCTCCGATTAATCGTGCTCGTCGCCAGAAGGGCCGCGCGGAGAGCGTGGAGGCTTGTTGGTCTCGGAGATTTGGGCGTGGCGGGTGTAGTAGTGATACGATGTGCCGGCCAATAGTCCAAACACTCCAAACAGCAAGAACGGGATGAACAACCCGACGACGATCTTGACGATGCCGAGGACGAGCTGAGTCGTTTTCTCTTGCTTATAGGTAAATCCATAGAGCTGCTTGAGCCCTTTTTCGGCGGGCACAGGAAAGAAAATCGCAAGAATTGCGCCGAGAGCGACAAAGATGATGGTGAGTTTTGGGCCGGTAAAAAAGCCCCAAGCGCTCGAGATGGCGCCGATGACGAGAGCGAGAACAGTGAATACTTCAGTCGTGTGCTTGCGAGCAAAATCTTCAATCTCTCTCACGGAAACACCCTCTTTAAATTTTTTGGTTAGCTTATCTTTATTCATAGCCCATCCCCTCATTGCTCTCTAGCAAGATACAAATTACATTTAACTAATTAATTTAATTATTTGCAAGCCTCCCTTGCCCTTTTTTGCAAAGATGTCTTACACTCCCCCTCTTTCTTACAGGACAAATGTGGGTTTCGCCAGGCAAATGAATTTGAGCATCGAACAGATCCACTGGGGAGGATCTATTGCGCTGATGCTCAGCTGTTTTCTGATTTTCTGCTCGGTTGTAGCGCCGACTCCATCGGAGATGCCGCTGCCACGCGCACTGGGAGCCTCGACGGCTCCGCAAATCGACATTCAGCTCGCAGTTCCAACGTGGAGCCCTCTCCCTTTCATTCAACAGGCCAAAGAACAGCTGGCATTTTCCAAAGTTCCACCGCGACCCGACTTAAATCGAGCGGAACCTGTGATTGCAGTCCATTTTCGTCAAACGGAGCAATGTCACCGAGCTTCTCTTCCAGCGCGCATTGGATTGGAGCTCCGCGAGGGGGGAGCGCTGGCCATCGCCTCTTCAGATTCACTTCTTTGGCTTGACGTTAGCCACTCAACTGCAACCATCTGCACACGAACCCCTCAGGATGAGCTGGTCCAAGTGGCTTCTTGGCCTTTGGAACTGACCCCTCCTCCTCTTCAAACAATGCGATCCGAGGGCAGTCCGTTTCGGAGTCTTGCCGATGCAAAATGGGGACCTGACATGTTGGAGAGTCAACTGGCACAGAACAATTCGATCTATCGGACAGAATTGTTTGCGCTCCGTTTGGACCAGTGGCTCGTATTCCAAGATGCGCGCTGGCAGCCACTTCCAGACATCGCTCAAGCAAATGGGCGCCCACTTGCGCGCATTTTCCTCAATGGTGCCAAGGAGCTCGAACTCGAAGGCTGGGAAGGGTCAGAGTATGTGCGTCTATCTTGCCACCCCTTGACACTGCCTCCAATGAGAATTCGGGCGGAAGAGCTCTTGGTTCAACTGCGCGTTCGCTCGAATCAACAGATCAGCTGCACGCTCGATAAGCAGTGTCTGATTTTGCGCTCGGGCGATTGGGCAATCAAGCAGGCGGAGCGCTGGACGATTCTCCGAAGCGAACGAGAAAAGCAACGGGCGCTCGATGGAACGCTCAGCGGCGATCTCTTCGCGCTCGACCGCATTGAAGCGACAGGGCCTACTCGATCGATCGGAGGGCGTTATTTTACGGCGAATCGCCTCCAATACGTGGACATCGAACGGACGGTCGAACGGCGTAAAGCGAGAGCTGCTCGATGAAATGGATGCTCTGTTTTCTCTTTGCGTTTGCGTATCTATCAGCCCAAGAGGCAACGACTGCCTCACAAGAAGCGACGCACTTCAACGCAGAGTTCAGAGAACTCAAAGCGCACTTACGCCAGCAGTGCTCTGAAGCGCTTGCTCTTACAAACTCCAATGCTTCAGAAGAGAAGTTCGGCGCACTTCTGCGCGAGGTTCAACACACAAAAGCCCAGATTAGCTCACTTGAAGAACGGTGGCGTTTAACCCAAAAAGGAGCTCCTTCCAGCGAAGAATCGGCAGCGCTTTGGGATATGGGGGAAACCTCCATCTCTCAATTGATCATGGAATACGGCGCAAGCGATTGTCTATACGTCATTCCGGCTGAATTGTCTTCGATGAAGATCAGCCTGTTCACCAGCCTACCTCTTCCCAAAGAGTCTTGGGAAGAGATGATCGATGCGATTTTAATGCATAACGGGCTTGGTGCAAAAAAAATCAATGCATATGTAAAGCAGCTTTACATTTTAAAACTCGACCCATCGGCCATTGAGGGGATCGTCGACAAAGAAGAAAAACTTGGCCTTTTTGCAGGGCATGCGCGAATCTTTTTTGTTCTGACCCCTCCAGCGGAGCAACTCCGCGCTGTCCAAGGGTTTTTCGAGCGGTTCTCAGATCCGAAGCAAACCACAGTCCAATCCATTGGCTCAAAAGTCGTTCTGGTCTCCACACGAGAAACCGTCGATAAATTAATGGGTCTGTACCACATGATCTGGGAGAAAAATAATGGGAAAACAGTCCGCGTCGCATCGCTGACTAAACTCCAACCCGTAGAAGCCGAAAAAGTATTGAAGGCGGTGTTCTCGGATGCGGCGAACAAGGGAAGACCTACGTTTTATCCGTCAGGGGCAGACGAACTCCTTTGTCTGACGATTCCACAGGGGCTCGTCTTGGTCGGCGAATCGGAGACGGTGGAACGGGGACAGAAAATTCTCGAGGATCTCGAACGGCAACTCGAAGATCCCGGAGAAAAAGTCATCTATTGGTACGCCTGTAAGCACTCCAATCCAGAAGACATTGCGGCTGTACTTGAAAAGGTCTACGACTCGCTGATCGGGTCTAATTTCGAAAAGAAAAACGAGCCGGCACATCCTGCGTCGCCTCCGATGCTCTCAACGCCGCCGCCTGTACCTCCACAAGAGCCCAATCCAGCCCAGGTATTTCCATATCCTCCTTCAAATACGGCGTACAATCCTGTGCTCCCCGCAAACCCGAATTTCATTCAGCCGGGCATCATCGAGAAAAAAGAGACGCCGGATTTCAATCATTTCGTCGTCGATAACAAGACCACATCGCTTTTGATGGTCGTGCGGCGCGAGGAGCTTCCCAAGATCAAGGGACTGCTCAAAAAACTCGATGTCCCAAAACGGATGGTGCAGCTCGATGTTCTGCTCGTGGAAAAACGGCTTCAAGACCGCAATCAGATGGGCGTCAATTTGCTTCAAATCGGCAAAAATTCCAGCGAAAAAAAGGAATCCGCCCTCTCGTTTGACACCAATGAACTCGCCGTGAACAAAGGGATCTTGAGCTTCATCTATTCGAAGCCAAAAACGGGATCTCCTGCCATGGACATCACGTACAATTTCCTGATGGCGCAAGAAGACATCCAAATCAATGCAAATCCATCCGTTCTCGCCATCAATCAAACGCCAGCTACCGTCTCCATCGTCGAGGAACTCTCGATCAACAACGGAGCCATTCAGCTCAATACAACCGCGGGCGTCACTGTGCAGGAATCGTATACGCGGGCCCAGTACGGCATCACCATTGTCTTGACGCCGACAATCCACTTACCAGACCCCGAAGATCCAGAGAACGCAGGACATCCTGGCTTTGTCTCTCTCCAAACGAACCTGGAATTCGATACGACGCAAATGACGGCCAATTCGCGGCCCCCCGTGACACGTCGCCACATTGAAAACGAGGTCTGTATTGCGGATGGGGAAACGGTCATTTTAGGGGGATTGAGACGCAAAATCGAAGAAGATACGCGCGAAAAAATTCCGTTTTTAGGCGACATCCCGGGCATCGGCAAGTTGTTTAGTTTAACGAAAGTGTCAGACACCAATACGGATATGTTTATTTTCATCACGCCCAAAATCATTCGAGACCCAGTGGACGATCTTCGCCACGTGCGGCAAAGCGAATATCAAAAACGGGCCGGCGATATTCCTGAGTTTTTGCAAGCGCTCGACAATGCAAAAGCGAAAGAGCGAAGCTATCTGTTCCAAAACAGCTTGAAAATGTTGTTCGATTTATGACCGATCTTCTTTCCAAAGCGACTGCGACACTGCCTTACCCGTTTGCCAAGCAAAAAAAGGTGATCGCGCTTCAGGAAACTCCACAGGGCTGGAGCGTCGCAATGGCGAGCCGCGCAGATCTCGAGGCCATCGAAGAGATCCGACTGCTTCTCAAACGCCCAGTGAACATTGTGCTTGCGCCACTCGAGGCGATCGAGCAGGCCATCGAGCGGTGTTATCAGCAAAAAGAAGGGGAGACCCACAAATTGCTCAACGCCCTGGAATCTCAGGAGACGGCAGAAGCGCTGGACGCTCGCGATTTACTGGATACGCAAGAGGAAAATCCGATCATCCGCATGGTCCATTCGATTCTTCTTGAAGCGATCCAGCAAGGAGCGTCAGACATTCACTTTGAGCCCACGGCAGAGGCGATTTCGATCCGCTACCGCATTGACGGAGTGCTCCATCTTCGACATGTTCCGCCGAAGGGCGTCGAGGGCCAAGTAACCACGCGACTCAAAGTGATGGCAAGACTCGACATCGCCGAACACCGATTGCCCCAAGATGGGCGAATCAAGCTCATGCAAGGAGAAAAGGAAATCGACATCCGCGTCAGCACACTCCCCACAGTGCATGGCGAGCGGATCGTTCTTCGCATTTTAGATAAGCGCAACATCGTGCTCGGCCTTGAACACATGGGGCTAGACGCTTCGTTGCTCAAACAATTGCGCAATCTCACGCAAAGCCCTGAAGGAATCGTCCTCGTCACAGGTCCAACTGGCAGCGGCAAAACCACAACCCTGTACAGCGCGATTGCAGAGCTCGATGCAGCTGCGATGAATATCATGACCATTGAAGATCCCGTGGAGTACAAGTTAGCGGCCATTTCACAAATGAATGTCAATCCGAAGATTGCGCTCGATTTTGCCAAAGGCCTCCGCTCGATTTTGCGCCAAGATCCCGATGTGATCATGATCGGGGAGATTCGAGACCGAGAAACGGCGGCGATTGCCATCCAAGCATCGTTGACCGGTCACTTAGTGCTCAGCACCCTACACACAAATGATGCCCCTTCTGCGCTAACCCGTCTTGCGGATATGGGTATCGAGCCTTACTTGCTCGCCTCGTCCGTACTCGGCGTTCTCGCTCAGCGATTGGTTCGACGAATCTGTCCTCATTGCAAGGTGAGTTATGTGCCGTCCAACGAAGAGATGGCCGAACTCCAGTTATCATCAGCCGCAACGTTTTACCGCGGGAGTGGATGCCCGCTTTGTTTTCATTCCGGCTATCGGGGGCGTGTCGGCATTTATGAACTCATGCTCGTAAGTCCTCGCATCAAACGCCAAGTGCTGAAAAATCAAGACGCAGAAGGAGTGCGCAAGTGCGCGCTTGCTGAGGGGATGCTGCCTCTGTTTGCAAGCGGTGTACAACTGGTCCTCGAAGGAGTCACCACAAGCGCGGAAGTCTTGCGAGTCACACGGGTAGCTGCTGTCGAGGAATAGCTTATGCTTGAGTTTCCCAAATTTTTGGCTTGACGTGGCTGTTATCTGGGAAATATGCAAGGCGCCGCCGAAGGCGGGCACCCGATGCAGGCAACCCCTTGCGGGTTGCCGAAGCAGGGCAACGCAGCAGATTGCTTAAGAGAACAGCTACGTCAAGTCAAAAATTTGGGAAACTCAAGCTTATGCCTATTTATCAGTATGAAGCTGTCGGACCCAGCTCCAAGCGGATCCAAGGCGCAATCGACGCCGAAAGTCTTGAGAGCGCAAAGCAAAAGCTGCTCAAGCAATCTCTTTTTTTAGTGCGGATCAAAGAAGCGGCTGCGCGCACGACGCGCTCAATCCTTAAACGCCATGAACAACTCCGCTTGACTCGCGAGCTTTCGCGCCTTCTTAAGGCGGGCCTTCCCCTGTACGAATCGCTGCTCGCCCTGGAAGAAAAGTATCGAGGTCAAAAAGCACAGCGTCTTCTTCTCGATCTGTGCGAGCAGGTCCGCGGAGGCGAGCGGTTTTCGAGCGCGCTTGCGCGCCATGGAGCTACGTTTGATTTTCTATTTGTCGCGATGGTCGCCAACGCCGAGCAAACAGGCTCTCTCAGCGCAGCACTCGAAGAGCTGAGCCATTTGATCGCCAAGCAACTCTCCGTGCGCAAGCAACTGATGAACGCCCTGTTGTACCCGGCATTTTTGTTTGGCTTTTGCCTTGTGGTTCTCAGCTCGCTCTTGTTTTACGTCGTTCCCTCGCTCCAAGATCTTTTCGAAGGGCGCGAGCTTCACCCGCTGACTACCGCCGTATTTTGGGTCAGCAAAGCTGCGAGAAATTCCAAGGTGCCGTTATGCAGTGCGGCTGCCCTCTTAGCAGGAGGTTTCGCCATACTCTGGCTCCGCTCAGCGAGCCGTGAGATGCTGCGCAGCCTGGTCTTTCGGTTGCCATTGCTTCAGAGCATTCTTGCAAAAGCTGCGCTTCTCCGCTTTTGTAGAGCCGCAGCCAGCCTCTCTGAGGGCACCGTTCCCATCGTCGAGGCGCTCTCACAAGCGTCCAGCGTCATGCGCCATCCCGTGCTCCAAAAAAGTGTCGAGCAAGCAACCAAAGCCATTGGCGAAGGCAAGCCCATGGACGAGGCCTTCCGAAATCAACCGCTGATCCCCTCGCTTCTCCCGCGGATGCTAGGAATCGCAAAAGAAGGTGGAACCTTCAGTCCAACGCTCCGTCATCTCAGCGACATTTACGAAGACGATCTCGAGCGCGCCCTGACCCTTTTTACTTCAGTTGCGCAGCCAGCTCTTCTGCTCTTTTTAGGGCTCATCATCGGCTTTGTACTGCTGTCCGTGTTGATCCCGCTCACTGACGTCAGCTCTTTTGCAGCAAATTAGGAACTGCTATGGTTGACAGCTCAACCAGGAGTCTCTTGATGAAACGTTCTAAACGAGCTCTCACTCTCTTCGAAATCATGATTGTGGTGCTTCTCATCAGCATCATCGGCGGCGTTTTAGGCTATAACATGAAAGGATCGCTCGATAAGGGCAAAGCGTTCCGCTCTCGCCATGGAAAAGAGCAGCTTCACGACATGCTTCTTCTCGCCTTGGCAGAAGGAACAAAGCCAGAGACGATCGAGAAAAACCCACTCGAGGTCTTGAAGGATCTCAAGCTTGCAAAAGATCCAGAAAAATTGCTCCAAGATGGATGGGGCAGCCCCTTCGAGATCCGCGCCATTCACCACGGAACAGATTTTGCAATCACTTCTGCCAACAAATCGAAGTATGAATGAGAACCCACAGCCTCACTCTGCTAGAAGTGATGCTCGTTATCGCCATTCTCGCTGTCACTGCAGGAACTCTGGTCTGGCGACTCGACCGCTGGGTGCAATCCGATCGGTTTCGAAGCGACGCCCTTCGACTGAAAAGCCTTGTGATCCACGCGCGCAGCCTCGCGCTCTATACGCACGCCGATTGGCAGCTCGAACTGACCCCCTCCACAAATGGGTTGCTTGTGAAGCTGGCGTGCCGCGAAGAGCCTTCGCGATCTTCGAGCAATCATCGACCGCTGAACGCCTGTAATTTGATCGTGCATGGGGCCCCACTTAAAACACCGCTTCACCTCGAATTTTATTCAAGCGGCGCGCTCGCTCCGCTCGAACCATTTACGCTGCAGAGCAAGCATAGACAAGCGCAGAGCGTCGTCTTGTGTTTGCCTGATCTCTTTCAGCAAAAAGAGAAGTGTGATATGCAGTGAAGATTCAATCACAACCTTTGAGTGTTTATGCACAAATTCGTTCTTGCATTTGCTGTTGCCCTCACCACACTTTGCTTCGCCGTAGAGCAAACACTGCCTTCTATGACGCTTTCCCTGATTCCGCGTGAGCCCAATTGGCGCACAGAAGTCGTATCCGCATTTTCGCCAACAGTCCCGCAAGAAATTCTGTTCTACCAGCCAAAAGCGGATGGAACGGAGGTCATCGTCAAGCGGGTCGTTTTTTACAACAGCGGCAAGATTCAAGCGGAAATGGACGTCGCACTCGTAGACAGCGCCTCTGAAGCTGCGAAGAGCTGGAAATCGCCCATTGTCCCTCACGGCACCTATCTCGAATTCAGTAAAGAGGGGCAAATTGCCAAAGCCGCTTGCTACAAAAAAGGAGTTCTTCACGGCGAGCTGCGCACCTTTGCTAAAAAAAGAAAAACGGTGCTCCGCCAATTCTACGAGAACGGAAAGCTCGAAGGAATCGCTAGCGCATTTTTTGAAGAGGGCGCACTGAGAGAAGAGGCGAGTTACGCCCAGGGTCAACTTCAGGGCAACCTCGTGCAGTATTACGAAGATGGCACACGAGCTCTCAGCATCCCTTCTCAAAACGGCGTTGCGATGGAGTGGCACCCAAGCGGCAAAATCAAATCCAAACGGCAACTCGTCAATGGCAAACTCCATGGAGATGGCATCAACCCCGCGTTGGTGGTTTATGATGAAGAAGGACAGATCCGCGAGGTCCTCGATTTTCGCGAAGGAAAACCACACGGCGCTCACGTCCGCTACCACACCAATGGCAAGGAAGCCGCTCGAGTCAATTTTAAAAATGGGCTCAAACACGGACGCGAAACATTGCTGGACGAAGAAGGCTCGACTCTTGGCGAAGGAACCTTCGTAGAAGGCAACGCGATCGGCAAACATTGGAGAAACCATGCAGACGGCTCTCCCGCTTACCTCGCCCTCTTTGACGATGCAGGAGAACTTCTGGAGCCGATTGTCGAGCATCGCGAACAAGCCGCCAAGTTCCGCGAATACTCACTTGCTGCAGGAAAACTCAACGGCCCATTCACCGAATGGTATCCAAATGGTCAGATCAAAGCGGAATTCAATTACACGGCAGGCGAATACGACGGCGAGCAAAAAGAGTACTATCCTACAGGACAGATCAAAGCTCGCTCACAGTACACGGCGGCGAAGCGAAACGGCCTGCATGAAGAATGGCATGAAAACGGCGTTCTCGCTCGCAAAATACAATTTCTCGACGATTTGAAAGATGGAGTGTGCGCCGAGTGGTATCCAAATGGAAATGCAAAGCTCGATAACTACTGCCAAGCAGACAAACTAGACGGCGTCCAGTCGGAATGGCATGAAAATGGTCAGATCAAAGTGCGCTCCGAGTACGCCTTCGGAAAGCGCCACGGCGCGCATCGCGAGTGGAATGAACAGGGCGCTTCCCTCATGGAAGCAAATTACGATCAAGATCTACCGACGGGATTGCTTGTCACCTGGTGGCAGCATGAGAAAGTCAAAGCAAAGCTCCATTTCGATCAAGGAAAACGCCAAGGCAAACAAGAATGGTTTCACGAGAACGGCCATCTCGAGCGCGTGGCCCTGTTTCAAAACGATCTTCAAGAAGGCGAGATGAGTGCGTGGTATGCAGATGGCTCTCTTCAGTCCATCCAGCACTACAAAGCAGGAAAAGCCATTGGCGAGCACCGCGATTACTTCGCTAAAACAACTCCAGATCAAAAAGACGAAGAGCGTCTCGCGCACATCTTTCACTACGACGACGCGGGCAACTCCCACGGCCCGCAAACGACCTTTTACCCCGATGGAAAAACGCAGCTCATCGCATTCCAAGAACACGGCAAGCCGCATGGCATGAAGAAAACATGGGATGCCGCTGGGACGCTCATCGAAGAGGCGAATTACGTAGCCGGGATGCTCGAAGGGCGTTACTTCCAAAAAAGCGCCGATGGCCGCAGCGCAACATCTCTATACCAATCAAACTTAAAAAATGGACTCCACGTCGTCACCTACCCCTCGAATCGCAAAGCGCTCGAGGTGCCCTATGTGAATGACCTCGTCCAAGGCACCGTGATCGAATACCGAGAAGACGGAACAAAATCCGCTGAGATTCCCCATGAAAATGGCATCAAAGAAGGTCTCGTTAAACTCTATGACCCCAACGGCAAACTCACTGCCACCATTGCATTTCAGCAGAACACTCGCCACGGCTTGCACACGCAGTTTTTCCCAAACAACGCTAAATTCCGCGAAACACAGTTCGTTCACGATAAAAAACAAGGCAGAGAAACGACCTACCACGACAACGGATCCATTGCCTCCATATTCCCTTACGAAAACGATCTTCTCGAAGGGCGAGCGCAAAGCTGGAACGCACAAGGAATGCTCACGTTCGAAGCAGACTACAAAGACGGCTTGCGACACGGGGTTTTCAAAAAGTACTACGACGACGGCAAACTGCGCCTTGCGCAAAACTTTGCATTCGACGAACCACATGGAGAAAAGCGCACTTACAAACCCGACGGTCAGATGCACGTTGCGCTCTATGAACGAGGAAAGCTCATGGAAGCAAAGCGTTGATTTTGAAAAACTTCCACAAATCGCTTTTCTTTTTTATGAAAAAGCATAAAGTGGTAGTTGCGATCTTTAAACGATCGTTTCCAAACCAGGAGAACAAAAAATGAACATGAAACAACCAGCAAAACCACAAGCTCCAGCGAACAAAGCAAACGAGCAGAAGAAACCACAAGCTCCAGCTCCTCAGCAAAAACCAAAAGGCAAATAAGTTTTGCTTGAGCAATGCTCGAGCAGACACCAGTCTGCTCGAGCAATTTTAATTTTATTCCAAGACACATATCCGCATCCCATGTTAAACTTATCGCCGCAAGGCGGTAATCCATTGAAACACGATCAGAAAATAAAAATTGATTTCGATCGACTGAATAAACACTTTCGTTTGAGCACACCCCTTTGCCCTTCGAGCAAAGAGGTGCGCAAGTACGTACAAGCGCGCGAAGGCAAAACCTTCCGCCCCCATGCCACATCGTTTCATGCTGACGACGCAAACGTCGTCCATCTGTCTCAAGAAATTTCTTTCTCCTGGGGCCCCCAAGCGACCCTTCGACGCCAGCTCCTCGAGTTTTGGAGGGTGGCAGGCCGCTGCTACCAAATGCTCGAAGAGATCGCTCTTGAAGAAGAGCTCGCAGCGCTTCCCAAGTCTTGAAAAATATTGTTTCCGCCAGCACAATCGCGCTTTTTACTGGAGTGAATCCATGCCCTCAATTCCTTTTGCCGGTTCCATTGTCGCCCTTGTAACCCCCTTCACGCGGAAAGGCGCAGTCGATTACAAAGCGCTCTCCTCCCTCATAGAATGGCAGATCGCCCAAGGAACAGACGGCATTGTGTGTACAGGCACGACCGGTGAGTCGTGCACGTTAAGCGACGCAGAGCGCATCAAAATTGCCCTGCATTGCGTCCAAATCGCCACAGGGCGCATTCCAATCATCGCAGGCACAGGAACCTGCAATACAGACCAATCTGTGCGTCTCACAGCCAAAGCACAAGCCGTTGGCGCAAGTGGATGCCTTGCCGTCACACCCTACTACAATAAGCCCACCCAACGGGGATGCTTGGAGCACTTTCGGAGCATTGCGAGAGTCGGCTTGCCTGTCATTGCGTATCACAATCCAGGCCGAGCCGTCGTTCGCCTGAACCTCGATACCATCCGCGCGCTCGGCGAAATCCCCGGCATTGTCGCAATCAAAGAATCGAGCGGAGATCTTGAGTTTGTCAAAAAGATCCGAAGCATCACAGAGCTGCCCATTCTCTCCGGCGATGACGATCTCACCTGCGGCAGCATCCAGAATGGAGCCGTAGGCGCAATTTCAGTCATTGGAAATATCATTCCACGCGGCTGGAAACAAATGATCCAAGCTGCGCTGTCTAACCACGTGGAGCGCGCCCAGCAACTACACCAACGCTATCTCGCGCTTTGCAAAGGCATCTTCCTAGAAACAAACCCCCAATGCGCGAAGTATTTGGTCTCGCAAATGGGCCGATGCAAACCTGTCTTGCGCCTGCCACTTGTATGGCCCACGCAAGAAACGCAAGACGCCCTTCGGAAGATTGTGCTGAGGCTAGCGCTGCCGCACGGTGTACGTGGAATTGAATGTTTGGGATAATTTCTCTCTTTACAACCCTTCGCGAATGGAAGAGGCGCGCAACACATCGATTTTAAAAACCCTTAAAATCAGCAGCTCCAGCTTTCCCCAGAAGCTAATCTTATTAAGAATCGGATTGCAAAAATCGCTCATCACACAAAAATTAGTCTCATACGGAGCTCTATGATGCCATCGATGCATCTTTTTACTCTGAAAAATGCCTGCTTTTTGTAAAAACTGGATGAGCTTGCTGCTTGTTCTATCTGGACGATGACTCATGGCGTGCACTTCATTGCCTTGAACACAAAAAAGAAGACACACAATGATCTGCCAAGAAAGCAAGCCGATCCACCACAGAATGCCCCCTAAGATCACTGCTGCAAAAAAAGATGTGTTGATTCGACTCCAATAAGAACCTTCAAGCAGTGTATGGGGTTGCTTATGATGAACTAAATTTGGCTCCACGACATATTTCCCGATAATCCCCCAACTGGGATTTCCGTAGGTATCTTCCCACCAGTGAATGACTCCTGTAATAAAGTCGGCAGCACCCCACAACAAAAATAATTGAAGCGCATACCAGCACCATGTAAAAAATCGCATCTGTATGAATATCGCAATAATACTGCATACAAGCAGGAAGGAAATGAATAGGTATAGGGCAATTTTTGTTTTTGACGATTCCACGTTATGTCCTTGGATTAATAATCTTGAACGGCGTTCATATTTAACGAAAAAAATTAAGCTTTGATTGGCATCTTCATTTCATCTGATCTGCTTTTGAATAAGCCGGTGAGGCTATATTCAATGAAATCATCTAGATAGTCTTCTTGAAAAAGATCTGAAACCATTTCCATTTTTCTGTTTAATAAAATAGCGCATATACCATGAATTGAAGACCAGAAAAAACCGATCAGCCGCTTGGCTTTTTCTTCTGGGATTCCGTATGCAATAGAGAGCCTTTGACAAAGCTGATAAATCCCCTCGCCAGCCCGCTTTGCATACCAATCTGGCGCTGAGACACTCGGGGCATATTCGAATAGCGTTTTCCAGAGCAATGGGTTGCTTTTTGCAAATTCAACGTAAGAAATCCCCATCTCCTTAAAAAGAGCTAGTAAAGAAGCATCTCGAGAAATCCCCCGCTCTGCAGTTTGGTGCAACCGTTCATATAGCCGTGAAAGAATCGTTGCGTTGATGTGAAACCTTAACTCATCGAGGTTTCCAAAGGCGTTGTAAATCGAGCCAAGAGCACAAGAACTCTGTTCGGCCAGCTTACGAGCATTGAGCTCTTCAATTCCTTGGCTCTCTACAATCCTGAGAGCGGATTCAAAGACCTGTTTTCTAAGTTTTTCTGTCTTCATAGTTGAACAGAGTTCATTTTGTGCAAGCACGCTATTTTTTTGCAAGCTTCATTGTATCAGAAGAGGTTCTAAAAGCTCATTTTTCATAGAATATTTGGATTTTTTCAGAGATCATAAACAAAGAGAGAAAGAAGATGGCTAAATACAGAGATTATCACGAAGAGCTCATCGAATATCTCAAAGATCACGATGGGGCTGCTGCATACCTCAATGCTGCTTGGGAGGAAAGTCTGAATGGAGATGAAGAATCTCAGCAGCTTTTCCTTCTTGCTCTACGCAATGTGGCGGAAGCTCAAGGCGGCCTTGGCAAGCTCGCCAAAAAAGTACGTATTCGCCGCGAACAGCTCTACCGAATGCTCTCTCCACGAGGGAATCCAGGCCTCAGACTCGTCCGTCCGCTCTTACTCGCTCTAGGCTTTAGCTTGCGCTTTATCTAAGCCACTCACAAGGTGATTGCGGTGTGCTTTTCAAAGATACTCTTTGGCCGGATGAACCCTGAAGCTTCAGGCTTCTTGGTTTTTCATGGTTGGAGCAATTTTTCAGTCCCACCCTTCAGCGGGGGAATCCGGAAGATGGTGCGCTGATTTTCTGGTATGCAGAGTAAACGTGAGCGCAAAGGCAAGAATCAGCAAAAAAGCGAGAGCGAAATGAACTCTTGAGAAGCTGGCGATTTCTGCCAGGCGTTTTCCCTCGATCGGCAACCGACTCTGTTGCACCGTGCTTACAAAGAGATTGATCAAAGCTAATCCCATGGTGCCGCCAAGCATGCGAAGCGTGGTGATCATACCGATGGCGACGCCCGTTTTTTGTGGTGGAACGGAGGAGATTGCGGAGGAATAGGAAGGAGTAAAGATCAGCGGGACGCCCATGCCAAATGCGAGAAGCGCAACGATCAATTGGGATAGAGAAGGCGTGCTGAAAAATCCAAGCCAGAAAAACGAGTAGATCAGCGCAAGATAGCCGAGAGCTATCGGTAATTTTGGACTCAATCGATCCGAAAGAAAGCCTGCAATCGGTGCCATGAAAAATACAGGGCTGCTAGCGACAAACAGGATCAGGCCCGTTTGAAACGGTGTGTATTCGAGGATCTCTTGAAAATAGATCGTTTGGAAAACGGTGATCATCAGGATGAATTGGGTGATGGCCACACTGATGTTGATGGCCGCGTAGATGGGCCTCTTGAATAGCTTTACATCTAGAAAAGGGTGCGCTGTTTTTTTCTCCCGTTTCATGAGCAAAAAGAAGGCGCTAACCGCTAAAACAATGCACGTCAGCGATTTAAGCGATCCCCACCCCCAATCGGCAGCTTGCATAAAAAATAGCGTCAGAGAGCTTGAGCCAATGGCAAAAAAGACAAATCCTAAACGGTCGATTTTTTCTTTGCCCGGTTCAGATTTTGGCAAAAAAAGAGAAGCCATCCACAACCCAATTGCGGCGATCGGCAAATTGATCCAAAAGATCCAGTGCCAAGACGCAACTTCGGTCAAATAGCCGCCGATCAACGGACCTAAAATCAGAAAAAGCGAGCCGATGCTGACGATCAGCCCCGTCGCTCGACCTCGCGTTGCTTGAGGAAAGGTTCTCGCGATCAGCGCTGTTTGCGCTGGAAACATAAACGCAGCGCTCAACCCTTGCAGTCCTCGAGCTCCAATGAGCATGTTGACATTGTGGCTGATCGCACCCAATGCCGAGAAAAGCGCAAATCCAGTCAACCCTAAGCAAAGCGCATTCCTAGCCCCTAGTCGATCGCTCAATTTGCCACTGACCAAAACAAACACGGCAATCGCCAGCAAATATGCATTGACGCACCACTGCAATTGAATGTTCGTAGCTCCTAAATCCCGCTGTATCGTCGGCAATGCGACGGGGAGGACCGTTTGATCCATGAACGTGAGCGCGACCGCTGGAAGCAGCGCGGCAATTGCAAGCCATTTTCTTTCGCGAACGTTATTTATCATTTTGAGAACAAGACCATGTACTTCCTGCTTTGGTAAGTCGAATTGCGCCTTGAATGCCTCGCAACGCCTGGTGTTCGGATACCACCCCCATCACTGTTGATAATTGCACAGCTGGGTCGTTAAACACTGCTATGTGCTGGCCTTGAGGCAAGGTTCCTAAAAACGTGTGTGCGACATACACGTCTCCACCTGCATGGGATTGGCCATCGGCGTATAAATCAAATTCAAGCGCGGAAGCAGCTCCGAGGTTGATGCGTAGTTTGCTCTGCTCGATATCGACAATCACCTCACCATGCTCAAACGTAAAATGAGTTCCTCGCTCTGTTTTCAGAGTGAATTCTCCTAGCTTTACATCGAGTTCAAAATCGATGAAATCACCCTCTGTTGTCTCTATTTTAGCCGTTAATTTTTGGCGGTCTGGAATGAGATCGGAATGGCTAAAATCGTCGTTATCGGGAAACTCTTGAAAAAACGCATCCAACGTTAACGGCCAATGAATCGAACCGGAAGTGTCATAGGCAAACTGGATCACGCGCTGCCAAGGGACGGCATCCCAACTCTCGGCTTTTTCGCGCAGGGCTCGATCTTGTAAAAGGCGGTCAGCGATTTCTTTTTTTCGCGATTTTTTAAAAAACTCATGAGATGCCGTTGTCTTGATCTCAAGCGATTTAGGATTCACGCCCGCCGCTTGCATAAAAAAAAGAGCTAAATCCAAATCGTGAACAGACTTTTCAAGTAAAAGTCCTCCTGACAAGCTCTGGTATCTTCTCCAATTCATCAGGATGATCGAGAATGCATGACTAAAATTGACGTGCTCCCAAGACTGCACCTTGCGCAATCTGCCTAGTTGAAGTCGATATTCGCCCAGCTTTTGAGCAACGATCTTCGTCATCGGCGCATACCGAAGCGTCAATCCGACATGGATGGTGGTTTCCTCGGTATTGCCCTTAAAAGCAGTAAACTCTTCAAGACTTCTAAAGATAGGTTTTTCTATAAAAAGGCTCTTACAAAACGAGTTGTCTAGAGCCGCATTCAAATGCGTAAAGTGCCTGTAATTGGCTGAAGCAATCATTACCTTATCTAGGTTTGGATGACGTTCAAATAGCTCCATTAACCCTTGTGCATTGTCGGGATAAAAAGATGCATGGGACATCATAGTTTGATACTCGCCTGCCAACGGGTTTTGCTCTTTTGAAAGCTTGTGGATATAAAATTCGAGCGAGTTCTGTGCAAAGTCATCGCATACCGCAACCACTTCAATCTCTTTGTGAACCTGGTTTTTAAGCTTTAGACATTGGAGCAAAAGATCTTGAGCCCGCCCACCTAACCCTAAAACGGCCACTTTCAAAACTTCAGGGTTTTCTACGACCTCAGCAGCAAAGCTTTGACAAGACAACGAGAAAAGCACTCCAAGGATGTATCTGAAGGCTCGATTCATTTTTGCTTCCCCTGTTTAGAACGAGGAAGAGTGAAACAAACTTTTGAATTTTTTTCTACAGCATTTCTAGGCTAATACTCCATGGGAGTAAATGCCTTGGGAGCCGCTGGATGCTGGCGGAAAAACAATTCGATCTCAGCCTGCAAAAGCAGTTTGCTTTATACTAAAATCTAACGTTTACTGCCAGGGAAATTGCATGAAAGTTTACTTGACTCCCAGCACCTGTAAAAGGTAGTCGT